>WJKD01000276.1 GCA_014729315.1 Promethearchaeota archaeon
CTCCTATTACTGCGATACTTTTAGGGTCAAAAAAATAGGAAATATCTGAAGTCGATGGCATATTAAACTTTCTTAAATGATTAATGCATTATTTGTAAGTCATCTTCTTTTAAAAATTTTGAATTTCTTAATTATTAGAAATTGCATAAAGAATAAAAAAAACTGCTACTTTCTAGCTGTATGACTAAAATTAAAATGAAAACAGATAAAGGTGTCATAACCCTTCAACTATTTGACGACGAAGCTCCGATGACTGTGGCTTCTTTTCTCTATCTTGCAAAACAGGGCTTTTATGATGGTATAATATTTCACCGTGTTATAGATGACTTCATGATCCAGGGAGGAGACCCTCTCGGTAGAGGGACTGGAGGACCCAAATCCAAAGGAATTAATTCTTTTCCCTTTGAAGGAAAGCAAATCAATTATCCATTTGAAGATGAGTTTCAAAGTGGAAAAAAATTTGATAAACCAGGTATCCTTGCGATGGCTAACGCTGGAGCTAATACGAATGGTTCACAGTTCTTTATAACTCATGTGCCTACTCCTTGGTTGAATAATAAACACACGATCTTTGGAGAAGTTATTGATGATTCAGATCAAGCTGTAGTGAATGCTATTGAAAAAGGAGATAAAATAAATAAAATAGAAATAATCGATTAAGAATAAAATTATTTTTTTGTTCTAGATTTTGCTATATTGATATAGAATTTTTTTTTGGAGAAGAAGGTTAAACCCGTTTTAAATCTATTCTGATTTGTTTAGTTGTTGTAAAAGTCGTCATTATATTCTTCATATTCGTCCTCCCAATCATCATCGTCATAATCTTCCCAATCCCCGTCGTTATAATCCTCATCTTCATCATAATCATCGTCCCAATCATCGTCCCAGTCTTCTTCATCTTGATTATCTGTTTTCTGTCTTCCCTTCTTAGGACCATTTTCTTCTTTGAGTATCATATCCAGAACCTCATATTTAGCTTTTAATTTCCTTTATATTATATTAATTATCACTCAAGATAATATCAAATAAAAAATTTAAACATTTCTATATTTGTTTTATGAGAACTCCAACCAAAATAATAAAAAATATTAATTTTTCTCATAATCAATAATCTGATGGCAATTAAAGATACCAAGTGTGTATATATCAACGCTAAGTAAATGGAATTATTTCTGAGAGCATAAAAAAAAGAATTCTTTAAGAATCCACTAAATTTTTTAGTATGTGTCGTTATATAACTCAAGTTTATATAACTCAAGTTTTATATAACCCAAGAAGATTTTTTATTTAGATTTAAAAGATATCGGCTTAACTAATATGAGTAAAGAAATACGAGACCTAATTGACACATTAGACGAGAGAAACCAAACACAAGCAGAGCTCGAGCAAACGGTAAAATTACAACGCGAAGAAATAGAAAAGCTAAGATTTACCGTAAAAGAGCAGAGAATGCTTATCAAGGATTTGCAGCAACAATCAGAGAATCAAATTAATGTTCCTGAAGATGTAAATATTTTAAAAGAGATGCTCATTTCAAAGAAAAAAGAACTAACAAAGAAAGAAAAGGATATAGAAATCTTGGAACAAAAAGTAAACGAATTGAGTCAATCAACGAATATTCCAAATACAAAAGCAGAATTTCAGTCAGAGAATGAGGAATTGATCAAAGCAAGAAAAATGCTCGTTCAATTAACGCACGAAAACGAGATGCATCAACAAAACGAAAACAATGCTAAAAAAATTATTGAGAAGCTAAGAAAAGAAAACAAAGCCTATCAAATTAAAAACAAAGAACTAAAGGAACAAATTCGAAGCCTTAACAATAAGCTCAAGGGTAGAAAGGAAGTTGAGGTTTTAAAAAAGCAATTGGAAGACGAAGTAATTATCAACGAAGACTTACGGACTGAAATAGAAGATTATAAGGAAATCATCGAAGTTTTAGAAGGAAGAATAAAAGAATTAGAAGAATCGGACCATACCGCAATAAGGAGATTAGATGAGAAAATTTACGTTGAGAAAATAGAAGAAGGAGACGATCCTATTGTTTTGGACATAGAACCCTCGAATCTTTCCGAAGAATATCAAAGACTTCAAAGAAAAATTAAAACCGCTGAACTTACCCATAACAGGTTGGTAGAAGAGATAGAAAGACATATCGCAGAAATTAACAATTTAGAAGATGAAATTAAAACTAAAAACATTAAAATTGATACAATCAATGCTAAAAACGATTCTTTAAATAGAAAGATTATCAATTTAGAACAAGAGATCGAAAATCTAACAAATTTAGAAAATCTTAGTAGAGCAGACGACCTTCTCGAAAGTTTTAAAACAGATAACTCCTTATCGGAACTTCAAAGTTTTAAAGAGGAAAACAAACGCTTAAAGTTAAAAATAGAAAATTTAGAAGAAAACTATAGCGAAAAAGTCGAAAATTTTAAAATAGAAAGAGATGAGTTCGACGAGATGATCGATTTTTTAAGAACAGAAAATATAAATCTAAAAGAAAAAGTTGTCAATCTTGAAAACAAACAATCAAAGCCAAATATCAATTTCCAATTAGAACAAAATTCCCAAGACCAATTTCATGCTCAAATTCGCGATTTGAACGAGAAAAACGAAATCCTTAGAAAAGACCTTGCAGGGCTAAAAGATGAAAACACAAATCTTAAACATCAAATAGCAAATGTTAATAAAACTCATATAGAAGAATACAAAACCGAAGCTGAAAAGATTAGAATAGATCCCAGCATTTCGAAAAACTATCAAAATAATGTTTTTTTACGGATATTTAATGTTTTGGAACGCAATGAAAGAGAACTGATTATCGATTCCTTAATCCAAGATCTTATGCAATTAGATAATCAAGATGCAAGAAAATTTATTATTGAATTACTAAGCAATATTCAAAGAGAAAAAGTATTTGACGCTTTAATCAATTTAATTGAAAAAAGTGATTGGATAACCAGACTCTATTTGGTAAAAGCGTTTAGGAAATTTGTCGAGGAGGGATACAAGTCAAAATTTAGGGAACCAATTAAAAACCTAGCTCAAGACAAAGATCCCGACGTCAGGGAAGCCGCACAAAAAGTTCTGAGAAATTTAATTCTTTAGATCTTTTTAGAGTTTTAAATCTGACATATGCTTACAACATTTATCCTTATCTGATTTTAGAATTCAAAAGAAAATTTATATTACATATTAAAAAAATTTAAAATACTAGACTTTTTTAATTATGTAAAGTAATTTTAAGGTTTAGAAACCACGTTGGATTGGAGATATTACATCATAATAAAACAAGAACAATATGAAAACAATCTTGAGAAAATATCCGATTGATCAATGGAGCTATTCTGAGAGGGCTCGAAAATGGGTCTATGTAGCAAAAGGAAAAGATGGATCTAGAAAATATTTATACCAGAAGGATCCCCCAGAAGAATTTGTAAAATTATCTATGCAAATAAAGGATTTGAATCGACTTTTGAACGCAACTGAAAAACCTGAAGAAAACGAAAGATTATTTAAGAAAATGATGGAAATATCGAAAAAGATGCAAAAAATGAGTAATATTAATTAATCTTTAATATCCTCTACTTTTTAAAAAAATTGTGAATCTTTACTAAAATTAAGCTAAATAGCTTAAAATCTAAGTTTAGAAAGATTTTTAACGCAGACTCCAAAGAGATATTATTACCTACGGATATATAGAAATGTTTCGTAGAATTCGGTTTTGGAATCCTGTAACCCAATAAATTTCCTTCATGGAAAACACCCCATATACTCTGTCTTCTTAATTTTAAATTCTTCATTTCTTTTACTACTCCAAAGAGTAAACTCTTGGTATATCCAATTATGGATGAATCTAACCTTAATCCTAATTCGCATGCAGCTCCACATAAGTATGGATGTATTTTTCCACTTGAGTTCACGATATAACAATCTGGATTAAAGCCAGAGTTTTTAATAAGCTGAAGATATATTTCTGTCCAGTTTAAAAACAATATTGAAGGTAGATAATTTGTGAATTTTGGCGGAATTTTTTCAAAGAACTCGTCTATTACTATTCTTTCATTAAGATCGTATATTAATATTCCCGTATGTACAATTCCGCGTTTAAACCTTATTTTGATGATGCCAATTGTTCTATATTCCGTTTTTAAATCAACTTCGCTTATCTTAGTGGATTGGTCTCTTTGATATTGGCGTATTTCGAATAAGTCGGAAAATTGAGTTTTCAATAGAAGCGGCTTAATGCATTTCGGACAAATATAGTTGTATTCTAAATTATGTTTATCACAATATTTTAGATGATATACCATAATCTACTGTACTATTAATCTTAGTACAGCTTTATTTTTAAACAATAATTCTCATATAAAATTTATTCAATATTACCTCGATGCTTTTAAATAATGAGGTTTTGATATTAATCCCCAGAAGACTATAAGAAAAACCAGCGCATCGAGAATTTCGGATACAAATGAATACACAAACACTTCTTGCGTTAAATAAAGAATCGGTCTCAATAATTGAGTAAATAGATAAAGGAAAAATCCGTATGAAACGATGATTGGATTGATAGCGAACAAACTTTTCGTTTTATGAGCAATATAAAACACCCACGCAATAACTAATAAAGATATTATTGCTATTATTGGTAATAATATCGAAATGAACTCCATACTTGGACCACTCAATATAATTATAAATTCGATTATTAATATTAGCGACAACGACCTGTGGACTATTTTTTTTCTCCGTTGACTTGTCAACGAAGGGTTTTTGATACTTCTCAAGGTTAAAACCATTTTTAAACTGAAATAAAGCATGGGAATAAGGCTCAGCACGACGATTATATAACGGACTTTCATAATTAGTAGATTTAGCTCTCTATCAATATATAATGTAACTAAATTTTGAAAGATATCGTAGACTTTCCCAAAAGTAAAAAACAGAAAAAATAGGAAAAGTAAATTAGGAAGATCGTCTAAATAGCTTTTATCTTGTGTTAACCAGAGATGTAAACAATAAACAGCCATACTGGTTGTTAAAATAATTCTAAGAACAATCACGAAAATAATGAACCATGCACCTTGAATTGTATTAAGGGTTAAGACCATAATTGGTGCGAAGAAGATGAACAAAAAGAACATCGCTATAGAGGCGATCAAAACGATTATTAATAATAAAGTTAAATATGTCCTATTTTTTTTAGATATTTTCTCACAGAAATCCATATTATTCTATTCTTTACCTTTTTTCTATATTTCTTTAAAAATAGAATATTAAAACTCATCTTATTTTATAAAATGGTTTTAATTTTAATTCTTCATTTGAGTATGCACTTTATTCCTTTCTTTTGGGAACGAAATTTAGCCTTTCCATTTATTTTTTAAAAATGTGATCCTCACAAAAGCGCTTAGAATAAGGATGATATCCATATTTTTCAATATCTTAAAATCAAAAATTATAAAAATTAAAGAAAAATTTAATACTCAGAGTTTTTATGAAGATTGCAGTCTCAGGTAAAGGAGGAGTAGGGAAAACGCTGGTCTCTGGCACGCTAGCCAGATTATTTGCCAAAGATGATTTCAAAGTTTTAGCGATAGATAACGATTCAGCTATGAATTTGAGCTACACCTTAGGAATCGACGATTCAGTTCGAGAAAATATCGTGCCGATTAAAGAAATGAAAAAGTTAATCGAAGAACGAACAACGGTTCCAGGTGGAGGTCCAGGGGTTTATAACATAAATCCCGAAGTTTCTGACATCCCGAATAAATACAAGGTCAAGGGACCTGACGGTTTAGAATTACTCGTACTTGGAGGTATCGAGGAACCCGCAACGGGATGCCTTTGTCCTGAAAACGCTCTTATAAGGACTTTGTTATATAATTTATTCGTGAAACGAGACGAAGTCGTTATTGTCGATTTTGAAGCAGGGTTGGAACATTTAGGGAGAGGAACCGCTAAGGGAATTGATGTAATGCTGGTTATCACCGAACCATCGCTGAAATCTCTCGAATTATGTTCTAAGATCATCAAGCTGTCTAAAAAGCTGGGTGTAATTAATATCTTTTTGATCGCCAATAAAGTTCACGATGATACGGAGCTTGAGGTAATATACAAAGTAATCGAAGATTGGGATGTTCCGCTTTACCATTCAATCCCTTACGACCCTGAAATCGTGAAAGCGGATTTGAAAGGAGTTCCTCCCATCGATCAAAACTCCGATTCAAACGCTTTGAATGCCCTTAAAAGTTTATATTCCAAACTGAAACAACTTAAAAAAGATTTGTTCGATATATAGTGAAAAATTGTTTAAAAATTGAAATGACTATTATTTGCTAATAAAAATCTCAGATTTCTTATTATTTTCAATTTTAATTACATTTACCTTTAGAATTTAACTTGTAAAGGAAATTCATATGTCAGTTGGAACTATTTCATTATTTTCAAATTATTATTCATATTAATATATTTTTAAACAAATCTTACTTGTTTTTTTCCTACACTTTTTTACAATAATGTGGTGAAACCAATTTACTTTACAAAAAAGTCTAAATTAGTATCATTTTTACTGATTCTTTTCTTTCTATCAGTTCTTCTAGTTCTTTTCTATCCTAAGATTTCCAATATAACTGAAGATGAAGGATTTGGTTTAAAAAAGCTACCTCAATATTACATAAAAAATCCAAAATCAAGTGATTATTGGCCCGAGGGCGACATTCCTTTTATTTATATCAAAAATGATAATTGGACCGACGCGGGTCATCCTTGGATTGATGGAGGCGGCAGTAATGCAGGTACTCTTGAAGATCCGCATATAATTGAGAATGTGACAATTAAGTGCCAAGGTCCTTGCCCCTGTATTAAAATTGAGAACTCAACCGATCATTTTATTATAAGAAATTGTACTCTCTACAACGCAGAATCCTGCGGGATAAATATAGACTACTCTGAAAATGGACAAATTTTAAATAACACTCTTTACGAAAACGGATGCGGAGTATTGCTATACTATAGTAATAACAGCAGAGTTCACGAAAACACAATATTTAATAATAATCATGAAGGAATTTTCGTACAAGGCAATAATAACAATATCACATTCAACAGGATAATTGATCTAGAAGAAGAGGGTATATATCTATTATACGCGCAGAATAATAAAATCTCTGATAATAAAATATCTAATTGCGAAGATGGTTTATATATTATAGATAGCAATGATAATAATATAACGTATAACGAAATTAGAAACAATATGGAATATGGAATTTACGCAAGTTATGCTGATAACTTTATCATCCAAAACAACTTATTAAATAATTTATATAATGTCTATTTCAACGGATCTTCTCCAATTTTAATGAAGGACAATATTATAGTAGGACTTGGTAGAAATAAAGACCATGGCGCTGGTGTTACAATTTCAGAGAGTAATTATCTGCATCTGGAAAATAACTCAATTAGAAACACTGATAATGCGTTAAAGATGTATTTGTGTCAGAAAATCAATATAACAGATAATTTCATGGGAGAGAATCATGAGGGAATTTATGTCGCAGGATCCAATAATGTCAACATTTCTGAAAACACCTTAGAAAATAATGATTATGGTATAGAAATAGCATATTCTGAAAGTGTTAATGTATCTGAAAATTCAATGAGTAAATGTGGTTTAGGAATTAATTTTAATTCATATAACCCCTTGGAAACCATCGCTTCACTCAAAATTGATACCTCGAACACTGTGAATAACAAGCCATTATATTATTATTATAATCTCACAAATTTAAATTCAGATGAGTTTGACAACGCAGGTCAAGTTATATTAGCTGGCTGCAATAATTCGAAAATAATTAACTTAAATATATCGCACGGTACATATGGAATTAGCTTATATAAGTCCAACAACAATACCCTTTTTAATAATACTGCTTCAAACAATTATGATACTGGTATTTATGTAGATTCGAGCAATTATATTAATATTACTGACAATAGTTTAAATTTTAACTCGATAAATGGTATAAAAGTTAGGGATTGTGCTTATAGCAATTTTACCGGAAACGAGATGATACATTGTGGATTTGACTTTATAGGACTTGGGAGATTTAAATATTTCAGTTCCAATCTAATTGAAACATCAAATACGATAAACGGAAAACCATTATATTATTATCATAACGAAACCAATTTAAGTTATTCTAATTTCGAAAATGCGGGACAAGTGATTCTCTCTCATTGTAACGACTCAGTGATATCCAACCTTAATTTATCTTATTCTAGCTACGGTCTTCTTTCTTGGAACTGTCATAACTTAACAATTTTCAATGTAACCGCAAACAATAACAATATTGATGGTATTAGAATTGATAAGATTGCCATAATCAATATTGTCAGTTCTAATCATAATATAACGAATAATAGAGCGTGTAATAATAAAGAAGATGGAATTGAATTAGGAGGAATTATTGCAAGTATAATATCTGAAAATATTCTTGCTGACAACGGAGATAAAGGTCTTAACTTAGGAGGCAATTACGTGAATGTAACTGGGAATATAATATATCAGAACTCTGATGATGGAATTAATAGTAATGGAAATAATCATTCAATTAAGGAAAACGAGATATTTAATAACGGTGAAGACGGAATAGATCATTATTATTGTTTAAATGGCTCTTTATCTGGAAATAAGATATATAATAACGGAGAAAACGGGTTAAATTTATTTAACTTAAATAACAGCTTAATATGCGATAATATGATATATAGTAACGGAGAAAATGGTATCTTTTTAGAAGGGGCTTGTTATAATATCATCGGTAATAATTATATTAAGCATAACATTGAAAATGCTATAGAATTAACAGACTATTTTTATTATATGCATCCATTTTTTACTTTATATGTATGCGTTGAAAATATTATTGTTGGTAATACAATAATCAATAATTCATTACATATCGACGAATCTCAATTCTGTAAAGACAATATAGTGAAATGTAATAGATATATAGACGAGATGTACGTAATTCTGGACGAACAATTGATCACGACCGACCTTATAGTATTCACTCTGAGAATTGTGGATAAGTATGAATGTGGAATAAGCAACGCAAACATAGATATGTGGTGGAACGGAACTTCAGTTAACGCAAATGTCACTCAAATAGAGAATGGACTGTTAAATGTTACCTTAGATCTTATTTTAATTTATCCAGAAGAAGATTCAATTATGCTTAATATGACGATTTCTGCCGATAATTATTACAACAAATATTACGAAATTCTTGTAGGAGTCGATCCTGAAGCTGTTGATAAAACACCTGCGCCCTCTCTAATAGTTGCGGGAGATGACGACGATGACGATAGGCAAGGAGCTGGAGATGGTCTCGGAATTCTTTTTGGTGAACTCGTTATTGGTGGAGCAATTGGTGCCGCTGGGGCTATGGGGATTTTTTATTTAATAAAAAAAAAGCGATAAGAATCTTGAATTATTAAATAATTATTAAATCTTTTTTTTATTATTTGATTTTAAAATTTAAAATTATGGTAAAAATCTACTAAATTTTTATTAATGGGTAACTAAATAAATCAGTGAATCAAAAATGAAGTTAAATAAATTACTCAATTGTCCTAAAAACCTATATGTCTTCATTATAGTGATATTAGGGCTTTTTTCTTACTTATATATGACTTTTATAATTTTCACTACTATAGAGATTTATTTACAGTCTAAATCTGGTTATGGTGTCATAGAATTTGAGTTGGCGTGGACCTCTGAAAATATTGATAAAATCTTTCGAGCGTGGGGACAAGAGGGAAAGAAAAAACAGATTTATGTGACAATCGTAGATTTCTTTTATATTCCTGCGTATGTGTTTTTTATGTCGGGAACCATTTTGCTCCTAATTCGTAATTTAAACGGCAAAATTCAAGATCTTGGTGTATATTTCACCTTACTTCCGTTTTTAGCGGCAGCATTCGACGTAATAGAAAACATTAATTTGCTTTTGATGCTAACCAACGAGGCGTTCGTCTGGTCTCCATGTCCGTTTATCGCTTCTTTTTGTGCTACTATTAAATTCTTATTATTATTCGCAACGATATTATTCTTCTTTGTTGGCTTAATAGCTCTGATTGTTCAAAAAGTTAGGAAATAATAAGATTGGAAAATTGGAAAGGTTTTTTCATTAATATTGGAACATAGAAAAAATGATTAAATTACGTCGGAAAGGTCTAAATCTTGATCTTCGGCTATTTCTTTCCATTGGTTAATAGCTTCCATTGCCTCTTGCTCGTTCATAATTTCTATGGCGTATCCCGCATGCACCACTACGTACTTACCTACTTCGGGATTTTGAACTAAAGCTACAATTATGTTTTGCTCAATACCGTCAAAATCAACTAAAGCCGAATTTTTATCTTCGCTTAACTTTTTTATTTTACCCGGAATCGCTAAACACATAATA
>WJKD01000277.1 GCA_014729315.1 Promethearchaeota archaeon
ACAACAACTTAAAATGATTTTGAATCAAAATATTTTAAAGCACAGTATGTCATCAGACTATATTGATCCAGATGAAATTATTAATGCTATTGGAGAAAAAGGGAGAAACGCTAATAAACAAATGCGGAAAATATTTCCAAAGATAAAACGTTGGTCAAATATAGCTACGATGATATCAATTCCTTTAGCTGTTTTTGGTTCTGCTGTAAGTAATCCATTGATTACAATTACAGGAGCCAGTTTAGCTGGATTCTCAAAAATTTCGACGGAAGCAGTTAAGCTTTTGGAAAACAAATATAAATGGATTAGTTTTTTACCAAAAGAAATAGATAATTCATAATAAGAATAAATGTATAAACCAGCGTTAGGCATATAGACATGATTAAAATTAGATAAATTATCAAACTTTTAAATTATAGGAGAATCATAAAGTTGAATCTCGAAACCAGCATTGATGAACATCTTTGGGAAACCATTAAAATTTCTTATAAATCTGACAATTATACAGGTGCTATTTTAGATGCAATATACTATTTAAGCTATATCATAAGAGAGAAAACAGGTCTCGAAAGCGATGGTACTGTTTTAATCGGACAAGCATTTGGGGGTAAAAATCCTAAATTAAAGGTAAATAAATTACAGACTGAATCAGATTGGAATATACAAAAAGGATTAGAACAAATACTTAGGGGGGTATATCAATCAATAAGAAATCCCAGAAGTCATGAAAAATATGATGATAATATAGAAGATGCAACCGCAATCATTTTTTTTCTAAGCTATCTACTAAATATTATTGTAAAATCTAAAAGTCCGTTTACAAAATCAGACTTTTTAAAAAGAGTGTTTGATCCATATTTCGTTGAAAAAGATCGATACGCTGAATTATTAGTAAATGAGATACCTAATAAATTAAAATTAGATATTTTGATTGAAGTCTATAGAAATAAAGAAAACACAAGTGGTAATAAACTCTCTTATTTTATAATGGCCCTATATAAAAAACTTTCTTCTGATGAAATAAAAACATTAGGTGATGTCGTTTCTGAAGAATTAAAATGTACAGACAATGATAGTTCAATCTGCTATACAATACAATGCTTTCCTATTGGGTTTTGGGATTTTATCGATGAGTCTGCAAAGTTAAGAACAGAAAATAAGTTGTTAAAATCAATTGAAGAAGGTTTGTATTCTATAAACAAAAAAGAATTCATTAATGGTAAAGGGTCTGTTGGAACATGGGCTGAAAAATTACTAGATATTGCTCTTTTAAAAGAAGACTTTGCATCTAATCTATTGTTTAAACTCGCTTCTGATAACAAATATGAATCAGATTATGTCTTTAAATATTTTTTCAAAACATTATTCAAAGTACTTCCGAAATTATCTACTGGTGAAGAAGGAGATTTTTATATCGAATTTCCAAGTAGTGTTGTTAATGAAGGATTAAAAAATGGGGATCGAAGATTTCATAATGCATTATATTTAATAATGAAACAAGGTCCTAAAATTTGGCAAAAAAAATTTCAAGAAGCATATGATAATTTTAAAGCTAATCAACAGTAAAAAATATATGAAATCTATCTAATAATTATGCGTCATAAAAGCCTAATCAGGTAAGGGCAGGTTTTTCTCCTGCCCTCCCTACAACCACCCTGCGTGCGGTTCATCAGATTCATTACCCATTTGGGATAATGAAAAGCAATCCAGGATTTATAGAAGTGATTTTGTTGCAGAGGTTGTGAGTTACTTGATTGTTAAAAAGAATTTTAAAAATTACAAAAATATAAAAACCAAGTTACGGAGATTAAAAATAATGAGACTCCTATCAATATTATTTTTTTATACACTTTTTGGTGATTTATTCAAAGACATAACGATATCTATAATAATTGGCTTAGGTTCATTCATATTAGGGCATCTACCAATAACATATAGAAATATTAAAACTAGAAAACTGAGAAAATTTGTTGGTCATAGCTCGAAAAATGGGCATTCAATTATAGTTACTGTTCCAATCTTTCATCCCAAAGACTGTTTAACTGATGGCTCAAATAACAATCGATATAAAAAGCAAAACTTAGATAATGATGAAAGTTATTTTCCCGGTCCTGAAAACGTAATGGCTGATAATGATGTATCTGCCTCATCTTTTGTCATAACAATGCTTAATCCGATAAGCAAAGAAATTATTATTCCACAAAATGATGAAAAAACCTTAGATATTTGGCAAAACCATAGTATTTTTTGTATAGGATCGCCTGTATCAAATATGAAAACTCGATTACTTTTTGATCAAATAAATGAAATGAATGATCCTTTAAAAAAATTACCAATTCAGTGGAAAGAAGCCCCTGATGATTTGTACAAGGTTAGATTAATAAATACAGCAGACAACCAAGAATATATTTCTACAAAAGATTTAGATTATGGTTTAATACTTAAAATTTCAAATCCATTTAGTCCAAGAGATTTTATTTTCGTTACTGCGGGAATTGCAGAATTTGGTACTCTTGCATCTAGTCAGTATTTAAAAAATAATTGGGAATATTTATATAAAGAATCGAAATGTAAATCCTTCTTTTGCGTCGTCAGTGTTAATCCTCATCATACTCAAATCATTAATAAAGTGTCTTTTAAAGTAATAGATTTTTAAGGGAAATAATTTATGTCAACATTAAATATAAGATTATGTCAACTGAATTTTTACCCAAGTGAAATTGAATACAATACTGAATTAATAGTTACACACATTAATACCGCAGAAGATACAGATATTTTAGTTTTTCCTGAAATGGCAACTTGGAAGCCATTAAAATCTGATAATTTAGAAGAAATTCCAGATAGTTTGTTATTTGAGAAACAAATAAATTTAATAGAGAAATCAAGTAAAAATAAAAAAGTAAGGGCTATTATTGGAACATTATTTCCAACGAAAAAAGGTGTAGAAAATAGAGCATATTTGTTGGGAGAAAAAGAACGACAATATTACACTAAAACACATATTCATTGGACAGAAGCCTTTGTTCCCGGAAATAGCCTACCCATACTACAGTGTTGCGGTTCCTCAGTTGGATGCCTTATTTGTTATGACTTAGCATTTCCGGAAGCTGCCAGAGTTTTATCACTCCATGGTGCTCAAATTTTGTTTGTTCCCTCAGCTGTTCCAAATACTTTTTCTCAAAAATATGTAAGAAGTAGATTGCAAGGTCTCTCTATACTAAATCAATTTTGGATTGTGTATGTAAATAGATGTGATGATGGTTTTCACGGATACAGTTCAATATATTCTCCGCGAGGCGAATGCATTGTCGAAGCTGATTCCTCTGAACAAATAATCAATACTACAATTGATCTTGACGAAGTAATTAAATGGCAAAAGGAAGAACGCGTTATACCTTTCCGAAGACCTGAATTATATAGAGATATTATTGAGCTATAAGTTATATGCTATTATTTTCTAGAACACGCCGGTCAATTAAGGCGTGGATTGACCGGTTGGATACTTTGTTACAGCTTCGTTCAACTGGATATTTTATTCTTCCAAAATAATTTTCTTGATATTTATTAACCGATGCCTTATATTTTACTCAAAGTTTAATCCTGATAATATTTCGAATTAGACACTGAGTTATGAAAAATTTAATCTTTTACTTCTTGCTTTGCAGATTACTTTCCACAGGCATCTTTGCACAGGAAAATCCGGGAGTCTTTATCTTTACCGACATCAACATTGACGCCGGCGATCCGGATGACCGGCAATCCCTGATTCATTTATTCTGGTACGCCGACGAACTCACTATTGAAGGGATTGTACCGGACCGCTGGAATGCACAGGGTTACGAAGCGTGCGAGCTGGCGCTGAAAGCCTATGCCACGGATTATGAATCTTTTGACCTGGCGCAAAAAGGCTATCCGGAGCCCGATTCTCTGCGGGAAAAAATTGCCATTGACTTCGATGATGCAATGGCGAAGTTCGAACAGGCAGCATCAAAATCCGGCGAACCGCTGTATGTTTTGATTTGGGGCAACATGCTCAATTTCGGTAAGGCGCTTCGGCAAAATCCGGAATACGCCGATAATATTCGGCTGATCACCATTGGTACTAATGTGATGATGGAGGCGCACCGGCAGTATATGCCCAATACCTGGGAGAAAACTGAAAAACCGTGCGAGCAGTACAACTGGAACGGCTTTGGTCGCAATGAAATTTTCAATGATCAACGATTTACCGACATGTGGTGGCTGGAGATAAACTGGACGTATGAGGGCATGTTCTCCGGGGACGAGCCCGGGGTGATGTTTGAAAAATTATCACAGTACGGAGCGCTGGGCAATCATATAAAAGAGGTGGTGGAGAATCAGGAATGGGCGCAATACTTTCGAGTTGGCGATACGCCAACCGTGCTGTATGTTATTGATCCGGACCATAATTTGAGCGATCCCACCGAACCGAGCTGGGCTGGTGCATTCAAAAAGCCGTTCCCGGAAAAACGCCCAAACTATTACACTGATCACAATGGTTTGGTGGAATGGGATTACGAAAATCCATGCAACACATGGGAGAATCACGTCGACATGAACGCCCACGCCAGAGGCACTCTGGAGGCACAGCGACCGGAGATGTACAGGGCGCTGTTGGAAAAGCTAAATCGTGTTTATGATAAATAGTGAAGGCTTCTTATTCGCAGACGAGCGGCGTCTTCAAATCGCTCTTCTTTTACAGGCTTTGTTCAATGAATATTCTCGACTCTTCCAAAAGGTCAATAGTTGGATTTTTTTCAAAATAGAATCACAAAGCATAAAATTC
>WJKD01000278.1 GCA_014729315.1 Promethearchaeota archaeon
CGGGATAACATTGCCCATGTGCCTCAAAGCGGCGGAACTGCTGGAGGAGAAAGGCGTTCACCCGCGGGTGCTCGATTTACGCACGGTCAAACCTGTCGACTGGGAAGCTATCGAAAAGGCGGTCAAGGATTGTTCGAAGGTGATGGTGGTTGCCGAGGACCGTTATCATGGCGGGGTCGCCCCGACGATTTCCGCGTATATCGGGGCGAAACTTTTCGACCATCTTGACGGTCCGGTGCGCATGCTGACCGCCCAGGACAGCCGGGTGGCTTACGGCGCGGACGGCGATGAAATCTGCCTCCCCCAGACTAAAGAGGTGCTGGAAGTAGCGCTTGATTTGGCGGGTTATTGATAGGCGTAGCGATCGTAGGTCAAAACCCTCTGTGGTTTTGACTATTTGATAGTAATGGACAATCAAGTTTATTGAGAAGGCGGTAATCAAGAGGAGAGATATGGATTACGACGACGATATTGAATTGGGATTATGCCCTCTATGCAAAAAACAAAGCGTTAGGGATGTTGGTTACTCGATGTTTTTTGATATAACGGTTTTAACAAGAGGAGTTTGCGAAGCGTGCGGATTTAAATCGGATTTTTATTATATTGAACAATTAATACACAATGCTTTCGATAAAAAGACTATATCAAAAAGGGACGGTAGAGAAAAACTCATTAAAACTGAAGATGGCGAAGAATTAATTAAATTTCTAAATTTCGTGATCGAGACGTATAATCCTGATATTTGTCCGGAGACCGCGGAAGATTGGGATGGTTTAGATATAATAATTGATGAATTGTACGACGCATATTTAGGATCATTTGATAACGCAAAGGAGCTGATTGATAATTTCGATAGAGCTTATCAAGTAAAATATTGCTTTTTAGAAATTAATGATCAACGCCATTTTGATTATTGTTTAGGATTAGCTTTAAAGCAAAATGGTTATATTAAAGAATCCTTCGATTTATTGAAGAAATTATCCTTTCGGGATATCAAGGAAACTGGGGAAATTAACTATTCCAGGCTTTTGAAATCTGAAGATAAGAGAGAAATCAACTTCGCAAAATACTTCTCGATATGGGCATGGATTAAACAGTTACTAAAAGAACAAGCCGATTCTGCATATAAGTTATATAACAAAACAAGAGAGACCGATTATTTAAAACATGCATACGAGTATTGCGAAAAGTATGAGGCAACTTACCTGATGTATAGAGATTCTTGGCCAAATTTAAATAAGCTAGAAATTTCTATTTCTGATTCAGATATTCAGATACGCAATCCCAAACGAAAGCCGGGATTAATTAACACATATCAAGATATATCTGTACTAATTACTATCTCCCAACTTAAGAATAAAATAGCTTACGAATTGAACAATATCGATTTGCTCAAAGCTAATGCCGAATTATTCAAATTCAGGAGTGATTATGATATTCTAAGTGAGGAAGAAAGATATAAAATATTAAATTATGGAAAAGGAGATATAGAAGAAATAGCCAAACTACTAAATAGCAAATTAGGTCTAATTCAATCAAAGACAAAGGATGAACAAGTAGAATACTCTATTCAACGCATCGAATCTATGTTGAATGAACACACTGATTTAATTAGAAAGTTTCAGCAAGCGGACGTTCGCCATGCATACGGTTCTAAAAATTTACATACGTTTTGTCCCATACTTAGGCAAATGTTTGAAAATATATGCTACGAATTAGTAAAAATTATGAATAGTCAAGGGCTCGTTAAATTCGAATCTGGAAAGTTCATTTGTAGTAATTATCATGGAGGTCTGCAACAGTTATTAAACCGTAATGGACAGTGGCATATACGCATTAGAGATATTTCACGTTTTCTCAGTACTTATAGTCATTCTGTATCAGACAATAAAATAGATGATCCATGGTGGGAATTAGAGAGGTACTTGGGGCAAATGATTGATTTCGCTAAATTCGTCGTTCATTATAATCAATAAATTTCGCGACGACAAACCTAACAACAGGATACCCACCGTTTACGGTGGTAATAATAGTATCTGAACCCACAGCGTAAATTATCATCGTAGGAAGCATCACCACCGACAACCTTGCGAAGGCGAAGATAGGCAGATGCAAAAGGAAATAAACCAGCACCATCGCGATATGTAAACTGCTCACACTCCGGATATCATCCATGCTCAACGCCCTCCGCGCGCCGGGGATGAAGAGGACCAGCAATGGAATCTGCAGGAGAATAATAACTGTCGAACTGAGGGTATTGAACCCGAGGGTCCAGAACATCACCGCGTTCAGCAAAACCTTCTTCACCAAAAACAGCGGGTTCTCCCTGTAGCGCGCCATAC
>WJKD01000279.1 GCA_014729315.1 Promethearchaeota archaeon
GCCAGCACATCTATTACATCTTTTTCAAAATCGAATGGAGTCTCGGGTATTAAGATGATATCTGCTCCTGCGGATATTCCACTATAAAGAGTCAAAAATCCCGCGTCTCTACCCATAATCTCTACAATAAATACTCTTTGATGAGATCTAGCCGTAGTTGTTAAATTATCCATTGCGTTTGAAGCGAGTTGAACTGCGCTCCAAAACCCAAATGTGTAATGTGTGCCGGCTAAATCGTTATCTATGGTTTTAGGGCATCCTACGATTTTAGCGTCAGAATATTCAGAGATAATATCAGCAACGCCTAAGGTGTCGTCTCCTCCTATTGCTATCAAGGCGTCAATTTGCTTCTTTTTAAGTTTTTCAGCGATATTTGTTGCGATTTGCTTCTTTAATTCTGTTTTTTCTTCCTCTGTATTTACCGTTTTTAACGATTTGAAGGGATTAGTTCTACTAGTGTATAAAAGTGTTCCTCCTATTGTGTGTAAATCATCATGTTCGGATATATTTAGATTTATAGTTAAGTCTTCCATAACGCCCTCCCAGCCCTTTAGAAATCCCACGCAATCTACATTTGCTTCAAATGCTTTTAACATAATACCGTAGAGTACGCTGTTAAGTCCTGGACAATCGCCTCCTCCCGTAAGAATTCCAATTTTTTTAACGGTCATAATAACACATTGATTATTTAATATTTTTCTCGTTAATATAGTTTGAATAGGTATGTTTTATTAAAAAAATTATTATTAAGCCAATTGGTTGTAATTATTAGTTTTCTTCGCTTTGATTAAGGGGTTTGTAACAATATTTGGATTTATCAACGGCAATAATATAACTTCCTCCTCCGGTATCAATAATCTTTAAAGTAAAAGGGAATTTCCCCAATATTGCTTTTTTAATATCTTTTTGCAGTTCGTCTATTTCTTCTTTTTCTTTATCGTCCTTACCTATACTATTTTTATATATAGATATTGCGTTCTCAAACCTCATTAATATCCCCTCTACATTCGTATAATAAAAATCAGCTTGAGGTCCCGGTTCGACTACGAGGTCTAATTCAGGTATCTCTAATTTTCCCGCTGGAGAGCGATAAATCTTAGATTTAAGATCCTCTTCGTTCTCAATTTTTAGCGTCATTACTCCTGGTTCCATTCTCGTGGTGAAAGGGATGACATCGTTTTTATGATAGAGACATGAATCGCATTCAAATTTAATAATTAACATCTTATCTCCATCAGGCAAGTCATATTCTGTTTTACTAATAATGATTGTGCCCTCTTTGCACGAAGGGCATTTAAAGGCGAGATCGTTAAGATGATTTTTCTTTTCTTCAGCCATTTTATAGATAAAAAAGGAAAAATTGAGTTAATTATTTTATTATTGTAGCATTTTTTATAAGTTTCATTTAAACTAGCTAAATACTAGATTTTTTAAGAAATCTTAATGTTTTCTACAAAATTTTTAAAGTACTTTTAAAATGTAATCAAAACTCACTATGATCTTTCGGTAATCCTCGAAGGCGTTTTAAAAGAGCGGTTCCAAAACAAAGGACTTTTCAAAAAACTTTTAACACCGCAGTTAAAGGCGAGAGGTAAAACCAACGGGGAAATAGACGCCGCGTTAGACAAGATCCTCAAACAATTCAGATACTTGTTAGCCTCTTTGTTTCTTTAATATAAATTTTAAATGTTAAATTTAAGAAAAAGCTAGATCGCATCCATTTCGTCTAAAGAGAGATGTTTTAAAAATCCTCTTACTCTGAGATACTCCCTCACCGTAGCGTTACCGTTTTTGAACCGTTTTGCGATCTCTTCTCTAAACACTCGCTTTGCTTGTGGGTCTCCCGCTTCGGCAAGCTCCTTCAATAGAGGAAAGGCAAGAGAGCGATGGAGGAGCCTCGTGTCGTAATCGTGTTCCGCCCACGCTTGAAGGTTGGATGCGTGCGCACGAAAGATCTCCTCGTCGCTGAGTGTTGAAACTCTATTGCGTGATTGGTTTTCCAACGCAATATTGTCCCCGTGCTTAACGAACAATTGTTCTGCGTCGTCAATTGAATTTATTTGCTTCATAGCTTGTGCTTCTTTCTCGTTAGACATATCTAGGTTAACAAGTAAGAATTTACATTGAAGGAATTGCCGCCCATCCACGAAAGTTTCCACGCGTTTCGGAGCGTAGAGTCGCACTTCGAGGAAATCGCCTATTTTATGAACTAAGAGCGGCCCGCCGTAAGCAAGTGTTCCCGGGTCTTCTCCCTCAATACCCCAAAAATCCCACCCATGCGATTGGGCGTATTTTCGCAATCGAATGAAAGTGTCTATTTTGACAATAAACTTGGAATCTATTCCTTTAGCTATAGTTCGACGCGGGAGGGTTTCCAAACCCGTAAAATCTTCGATCGGATTTTTGTAAAATTCAAGTTCTTCAAGGTTCGGGAAAGGACGCAGGAGCGAAAAGTCGAGGAAACAAAGCCGATTATGTTCAAAATAAAGCCCTCTCACATGCGGCATGACTTCCGCGGTTCGAATGTCCGAGAGGCTTGAGATTCGGTTGTGCTCAAAATTGAACCCTTTACACGAAGGCAGGTTTTCGAGTCCGGACACGGTGCGGATTTTGTTATGGCCGAGCCAGATTGCGTATAGGTTGGGAATACGAGCGGTTATTTTAAAGTTTCTGATGAGGTTGTTGTTCAAACGGAGGAATCTTAAGCCCGGCAAGTGCGTTAACGGCTCGAACCCGCAGATGTCGGTTATCCTGTTGTATTGGAGGTTTATTTCTTTAAGGTTATCACAGTCCTGAATGTTCCGCACGCTCTCGAGCGAGGCGAGGTGGTTGTCCGACAAGTTTAGCATTTCGAGGCGCGCGAGGTTTTGAATAACAGGAATTGATGTTAGACCGCAACTGTCAATCTCTAAACTTGTAAGGCTTTTAAGATCTGTTAGGAAGGAGAGGTCAGAA
>WJKD01000280.1 GCA_014729315.1 Promethearchaeota archaeon
GGTTGATGTCTCATGGATGGTATTCGATTGAATTTTTTCAAAATAGCCGGTATTTGGTGAGTAATAACAAAATATACCATATCCGACATCCCGGATATCGCAGTATCGGATTGTAATCGGCGTTGCCTGGTTGCAATAAATACCATAGCTGGCATTTTTGATGATACAGTGTTCCAGAATGCAATTTCCATCCACGCTGGAATCTTCGAATTTGATTCCATACCAGCTTGAGGCTCCAGATTTATCGAAGGTGATTTTGTTGGATGAGTTTCCCTGGGCTTTTAATGGTATCCCACCGGTCAACCCACGTCTTAATTGACCGGCGAGCTCTTTGACATATTCCGTAATTATTCAGCAGGAGTCCAGTGTGGTGGCAACAGCAGATTCAGTTTATTAAAGTGATGATCTTTAATGCGAATGAGCAGGTCTTTTAAATAAGTAAATGGTTCCACATCGTGCTTCTTTGCTGTGGCTAACAACGAATAGATAATAGCTGCCCGACGAGCACCTTCATGCGAACCGGCAAACAGATAGTTCTTACGACCTAATGCCAACGGACGAATTTCATTTTCTATCCAGTTATTGTCAATTTCCAGATAGCCCTGTTCGATGTATCGCTCAAGTCGTGACCATTGACCCAATGCATAGCCAATTGCCTTCCCCATCGCACTTTTCGGCAATACGTGCGTGCTCTGTTCATCCAGCCAGGCTTTTATCTCTTTTAAAATCGGCAGGGCGGACTGCTGCCGCAACTGATAACGCTCATCGTAGCTATATCCATTCTCACGAGCCTCTCGCTCATTCAAATATAGCTTTTGAATGCGATGCAGCATCCACTCGGCACGGTCAGCATCTGCTGCCTGGGCATCTTTAAAATAGCGCCGTGCATGAGCAAAACATCCCACACCTGTGACGTGTTTTTTGGCGGTGATATCATTATAGCCCTGATAGGCATCGGTTTGTAAATATCCTGAAAAATCCCGTAATATCTCATTCGGTCCGGCTCGACTGCGCCCCTTCCGATAGTCAAACAGCACCAACCCATCCAGTGGCGAATGATACACCCACATATAACCCAAATGGGAACTGCCCTTTTTCTCCCGATCCAGAACCCGCAAAGGACTTTCGTCAGCCTGAAGATAATGAGCTTCGAGTAACGTTGTTTTTAACTGCTGATACAACGGCGTAAATAAATCAGCACTTTGCCTAACCCAATCGGTCAATGTGGACAAAGGCAGCGTGACATCATGGCGTTTGAACTGCTGGCGCTGGCGATACAGCGGCAAATGATCCACATACTTGCTGGTTATCACATGAGCTAACAATCCCGGACCGGCAATGCCTTTATCAATCGGACGGGTGGGCAAATCGGCAATGATCACGCCACTATCTTGCGGCAGTGCATATTTCGGACGAACGTAACGATTGACATATAATTTACCAGGTTCATATTCTAATTCTTCGGTCACTTCTTCGCCAATTTTCTTAAGCGCACTGACATCGCTATCCGGCGTGATGACAATTTCTTTTCTTGGTAAATGATCTGGCAGCGGATTGCGTCCGTGCGGGCTATGTTTTTTGGGCTTCTTTTTCCGACGATAGCTGATAGTTTCAGTGTCAACGTTAACAGATTCGTTTCGCTGATCGTCCAACGTAATATCCAGTTGTTCGGGATTGGAATTAGGTACAAAACGTTCCCGCTTCTGACCGAAGATCAACCGGCGCATCTTTTCCAGTTCTAATTCCAGAAAAAGAACTTTGGCTTCTAATTCTTCATAGGTTGGTTTTGGTTGCGTTGCCTTTTGCATATGGTAAATATAATAAATATAATTAAATAAAACAACACTTTTTTGTAATAATTTTTAAATTCTTTTGCTTATTTCTGATAACGAGGACGGCGTTTGATGTGGGTAATATCGATGCCTTCCACCAGCATCATTAATACATCGTAGGATAGTTCAATTGTCTTTTGATCTGCGGAATGCGGAGGAATTTGAAAGGTGCCTTTTTCCAGGCGTTTATAAAATAGCCAGAAACCGGTTCGCTCCCAGACCAATAATTTCATCCGGTCACGACGGCGATTCACAAAAACATACACGTCACCGCTGGTCGGGTTTCCCAGTCGGGCGTTGGTGACAATGCCGCTTAAGCCATCAAAACTTTTTCGCATGTCGGTGGGTTGGGAGTACAGATAAAAACGAAGTCCGGGAAATACGGGAAACATGTCAGGCTCCGTGCGATTGAATTAACTGAATCAACAACTGTGGCTCAATAGCGCCGTTGATATGCAAAATGACGCCATTGGGA
>WJKD01000281.1 GCA_014729315.1 Promethearchaeota archaeon
ATATTTGAGGGGGTTGTTTATTAACTAATTTCTTTTTCATTTTCCAAACATTATTTCTATCAATCTTCCAAATTCGACCGAGTTCATAATTTTGTAAAGTATCCTTATTATTAATCGGTATTTTTGCTCCAAACGGAGGATTAGTAAAAATATAATCAAAATAATTATCTTTAATATTATTATTTGCTTGGAAATGGTAATTATTGACATCTAGAGAATCTTCACAGTATATATGGGAGTTTCCACCGGCTAATATTTCTAAATATAATTTGCATAGTTTTGCTAAAAATAGGTCCTTGTCAATACCAAATAAATTTTGAAAAATTGCTTTTTGTCTCATTTTCTTTACAGTGTTATCCTTTTGGAACTTAGAATGGATCTTAGCCAGCAAATAGTCCTTTACTTCAAGCAAAAAACCACCATGTCCACAAGCAGGGTCAAGTATCTTGGAATTTACTTCAGGATCAAGATAATTCACCATAAATTTAATAACATTGGGAGGAGTAAAGAATTGCCCCCCCTCGTCTTTCAATATTTTGCTCACGAAGATTTCAAAGGCATCGCTAAGAATATCTTTGGAGGATTTAGTTAAAGAAATAGGTTGAAGTTCTTTGACGATATAGACTACTAGATGTTTATCTAAACTGATGTTTTCGTTTTCTTCAAAAAAGTAAGGGTATTTTTGTTTTACATTCTTAATAAAAAAAGTTTGAATTCTATTTAGTACATTCTCCTTTGATTCTGTTTCCTTTATTTGAAAATCTAAAATCTGATCGGGGTTTTTGTTAAGTTCGTCTACCAATTTACATAATAAAAGATTAATGATTACCTTGGAGCGTGATCTTGTGTCTGTATGAGTATATTTTAGTTTACCGTATAAATGTTGATTAATTTTCGAGAAAATTAGTTTCAAATTTGATACCTTTACTAAATCCGATTTTCTTAAAGTGTTATTTTCTAAAGATTTGTCTGTAAAGGTCATAATATTTCAATAAAAGCAATCTTAAATTTTTTTAAATAGCTAAGTAATGATAGTTTAATGAAAACTATTAATTTTTATTGTTAAACGCATACTATGTAAGATTTTGAAAGTTAAAATGGATCTTTTTAGAAATTTTTAGCTATTTACCTAGATTTTTTCAATGAAACGAAAAATTTTTGATATTTGGATGGGAATCTTTGTGAATTAATATTATATATGAGAACACAATTACATAATATTTAATAAAATAAAATTTAAATTATCACGAAAAATTTTACTGGGGAATGTTATGGAAAACGATAAGGTCAAAGTAACTCATAGCAAAGCTAACTTAGCATCCTATGGTTTTGGGAGCATGAGTAGAGAATTCGTTCAAATGGCTTTTAATGTTTTGGTGTTTTTCTATTACGAAACAGAGGTGGGACTCAATGTATGGCTTATAGGTTTCGGCTTAGTTATTTTTGCGGTATGGAACGCAATAAACGATCCTCTTATTGGATATCTAACGAACCGGCCATTTAAATTTACAAGAAAATGGGGGAGAAGATTACCTTGGATATTATTGGGCGGCATACCTTTAGGTTTTGCGTATTTTCTTCTTTTTACACCTCCTGCGGTTGATCCTGAATCGGGAGCGTGGATTTTATTCGGATGGTTAGTATTTACAACTTGTTTGTTTGATACATTACATTCACTTTTCTTTGTGAACTTTCAGAGCGTTTTTCCCGACAAATTTCGCTCAGTAGATGAGAGAAGAACAGCAACTGGAATTCAAATAATCTTAGGTGTAATTGGAGTCACATTAGGTGCAATGTTGCCTCCACTTTTTATCACTTATGGTCAGATCGAGACCTATATCTTTCAAGGAATTCTAGTATTCGTTATTACTTTAGTCACCTTACTTTTGTCTATTCCTGGAGTGAAGGAAGATCCTGAAACAATTGAAGTATATTTATCCTCATCTGAGAGAGAAGAAAAGAGAACGCCTTTTTTAGAATCAATGAAATATGCATTTAAGCAAAAGTCATTCGTAGCGTATATATTCCTATATACCATGTATTGGGTTATAATAAATTCTGTCGAAGCCTCCATACCATATTTGGTTAGATTTAGTCTTAAGCTTCCTGCAAGTGCAACTACTTTCGTAATGGGAGGATTTCTCTTAGGTGCAGTTGTTTCAATTCCAATATGGGTTAAAATGGCAAAAAAAACCAACGATAACGGGAAAATAATGTTAATCTGTGCGGTTCTCATGGGTCTTACGATGATTCCTTTATTTTTTATTGGATCGTACTTAGGCGCAATTTTAGGTGCGTTTTTATTCGGATTAGCCCAGGGTGGATATTGGGCAATGATTTTTCCTGTATTTTCAGACGTTATTGACGAATCTGTCGTGTTGCATAAAAAACGGGAAGAAGGGACGTATATTGGAATTCAGCAATTCTTCGGTCGATTAGGATTAATCATCCAGGTTATGAGCTTTGCAATAATTCACGAATTAACTGGTTTTGAAGAAGGAGCCGACACGCAAACACCATTAGCGATATTGGGCATTCATATTCATTTAGCTATTGTTCCAATGATCTGCGTGCTTCTAGGTGCGCTCGTGTTCTGGCGTTTATATGATTTGAAACCCGAAAATGTAGATAAACACCAAGAAGTAATAAAAACCCTTAAAATCTAAAAATTTAGTTGACTTTTTTTCAATTTTTTTTTATATCATCTTTTTTAGAATCAGAAAATTAGTGATTATTATGACTACAAAAGGAGAGAATTTTGGAGAATTTATCGAATTTTCTGTGAAAAAGCGGTTTGGGATCATCTCGCTAACGAGAGTCCACCGATCAAATGCATTTACTATTAATCAACTAAGAAATCTAAAATTTGCCTTAGAATACTGCCAAAAAAACGAGAAAATAAGAGGTGTTATCTTAACTAACCAAGGAGATTCGTTTAGCACTGGAATGGACTTAGACTATATCGATGGGAGCGACCACGAGGCTGTAAAGGATTTAGAAGGTACCGCAGCAGAAGTATGTCAGCTTTTATACAACGGAATTCCTGCAATATGCGCCGTAAATGGAAGAGCTATGGGCGAGGGAGTTGTATTCGCTATAGCTTGCGATTATCGCATTGCAACCGAGAAGAGCTTCTTTCAAATGCCTGAAATTTATTCTGGCATATTTCCAGGGACAGGATGCACGATACTTTTTTCAAAACTTATTGGAATCCCTTGGACAAAAAAAATGTTAATGTTTGCCGAAAAAGTGGACAGCAGCAAAGCCCTCGAAATTGGCTTAATCGATAAAATTGTAAAAGACGAAGAAAAATTAATAAAAACTACATTGAATAAAGCAAAATTTCTATTTTCTAAGAATCAAGCCGTTTTAAACGCAATCAAGCTATGTAGCAATCATCTTATGGATAGATCGTTTCGAGATGCCTATGAAATAGAGAAAGAAGCGTCTGCATGGTACGAGAAGGAGGACAAAGAAGAATTTGTCCGATCTTTTAGAAAAAAATTTAATTTCTTATAATCAATTTTAATAATTGTTCTCTTTTTTATTGGAAAAGAGTATATCAAAAGATAAATATTGTTTTTTTTAAACTCAATATACCAAAAATGGTGCTATAACACAATTATGTTTTATTTTAGCACATTCAAGGTATTAATGAGAATCCAGCAGAAAAAGGAAGTTTTTTATAATAAAAGGTTTAAGATTATTTCATACAAAAATTACGCATCTTTGTAAATTGAAATTCAAAATAAACTAATTGGTTATAGATATGGAAAAGAATGAAAAAGTTTTCGCGCATTCTAAACTTAATATGATATCATACGGATTCGGTAATTTCTTTAACGAATTCTTTACTCTTGCATTTGGTGCATTTGGTTTCTTTTTCTATGAAAGTGAAATTGGGCTAAATGTGTGGCTCGTTGGATTAGGTTATATCATTTTTGCTGTATGGAACATGATCAATGATCCTCTTGTAGGTTATTTAACCAATCGTCCTTTCAAATTCACGAAAAAATGGGGAAGGCGCTTTCCGTTTATTGTTTTAGCGGGTATCCCTTACATATTAAGTTATGTGCTCATTTTTACGCCTCCCGCCGTTGATCCCCAATCCGGTGCATTGATATTGTTTGGATGGCTCATATTAGCTACATGTTTGTTTGATACCTTTGCTTCAATATATTGGGTTAATTTTTCGTCTTTATTTCCCGATAAGTTTAGATCTGTTGAAGAAAGAAGAAGAGCTACAGGTTTACAAATACCATTAGGCATACTTGGAGTAGCGCTTGGAGCTATTGTTCCTCCGTTGTTTATTACATTTGGAAATTTACAGTCTTATGTAATACAAGCGTTCGTAGTAGTTGTAATATGCTTTAGCGCTTTAATGTTGGCAATTCCCGGTGTTAAAGAAGATAAAGAAACAATTAATAGATATCTCGAGAAGCTTGAAACGGAGCAAGATCGTTCGTCGTTTTTCCAAACATTAAAAACGGTTTTAAAGCAAAGATCGTTTGTAACTTTCATCGTTATATATCTCGCTTATCAAACAGTTATTACATCAATGACTGCCTCTATACCATATGCAGTTCGATTTATTTTGGAGATGCCCGCTAGTGCCACCACACTAATTTTTGCAGGATTTCTTATAGGAGCTTTGTTCTCTATACCTTTCTGGATTAAATTTGCACATAAAAGCAACGACAACCGTAAAGTATTGTTAACTGCGGGGTTATTATTGGCTCTTTTTACATCTCCGTTGATATTCATTAATAATTATGTAATAATGATTATCGCTATGGTGATTTGGGGTTTAGCGCTTGGAGGATTTTGGGCGATGATCGCGCCTGTTCTGGCCGACGTGATCGACGAATCTGTCGCGACATCGGGCAAACGGGAGGAAGGAGTGATCACTGGAATTCAGAGGTTTTTTGGTCGGTTAGCAATCGTCATTCAGGCTATGAGTTTTGTATTCGCTCACTCTCTTACGGGATTTGCGGAGGGTGCTGACACACAAACGCCCTTAGCAGTCTGGGGAATACACGTACATCTTGCTTTAGTCCCTTTTGTTATTATGTTAATCGGGACATTAATTTTTTGGAAATTTTATAATTTAACACCTGAAAGAGTTGCAAAAAATCAAGAAAGAGTTGACGAATTAGGTCTTTAGAGGCTTGATTAGAATTGAAATTATAAATTGTATCTCTTCTATTTTTTATTCTTACTTTCTCACATTCTCTTAATAACATCTGTGAATCGTTTTCAAAATTAAAATAATAATTCTGCAATATCTGAGACCAAATACTTTTTTTTACAATAATCGTAGATCTTTTATTATGGATGTTGAAGATTTTAAAGACATATTGTACCAAAAGGAAAATAACGGAATTGTTACAGTAACACTTAATAGACCAGAAAGAAAAAACGCTCTTGCACCTCTAACACTTCTAGAATTATGGTACGCAGCAGATTTCGCTGAGAAGGATAAAGATGTTAAAGTAATGATATTAACGGGGAATGTAGAGGCGAACGCATTTTGCTCTGGAGGTTATTTCTCAACTAGTGATATTAAAAAGGAAATTCCGAAAGAACTATTAAAAGAGATAAATTTTAGAGATATGGCGTCTAAGAAATTATGTCTTAAGTATTGGGATATGAGCAAGCCTGTGATAGCTGCATTAAATGGTTTAGCCGTAGGTGGTGGGTTTACTTTTCCTTTAATATGCGCGGACTTAATCTACGCTTCGAATCAAGCGTGGTTTGGATTATATTTCGTCAAAAGAGCAGTTATGACAGATTTCGCGACTTCATTATTACTTCCATTTTACGTGGGCTTTCAGAAAGCAAAAGAATTATTTTTTCTCGGGGATAAATTCACTGCAGAAGAAGCCCAGCAATTAGGATTAATAAATAAGGTATTATCTCCCGAGGGATTAATGCCATATACTCGAGAGCAAGCATTACGCTTAATTCCACCAAAGGGGCCGAGCTTGTCTATTAAGTTAATGAAGAAAACCATGCACGCCTATTATAGACAAATAATAGAAACTCAATTAGATTTGGAAAATAAAAAATGGATTAAAACGCTAATTAGCAAGGATTTCAACGAATCCTTGAAAGCCTTAGAAGAAAAGCGAGAACCAACTTTTATAGGAAAGTAAAAGTCACGCAATTGTATGTAATTTAAATCAGCAATTTTTTTCTTCTTTCTAATTTCTCTTTCTTCTAAACTAGTCATTACTTTCCTACTTATCTCCGCATTTCTCCGCTTTATGAAGACCAAAATGTTTAAATCCTAATCAAAGTTTATAAAACTTAAATATCTATTGTAACATCATTTCTAATATTTCGAAAGAAAAAAAAGAAAAGATTTGAGAAATAAATTTAGAGGAAGTAACACCCAACATAGATAAAAAGGTGATATTTATGGCTAAAAAAAACGATTCAAAGGTCTACATCGGTAGAAAAAAAAGCATGAATTATGTGCTAGCCGCAATGGTTATAATAAATGAAGCCAAACCAGTAAGACTTCTTGCACGAGGAAGAGCAATTTCCAGAGCTGTGGATGTCGCGGAAATTCTCCGAAATAACTTCGCTAAAGGAGCTTCTTACGGTGAAATAAAGATTGGTACCGAAGAAATAACCAATAAAGATGGAACGAAATCTAACGTAAGTTCGATGGAAATCGAATTGATTCCCGCAAAGAAATAAACGGAACCTAATTAATGAAAGCTGATTTTCCGGAGATTTTCTCGTTCTTTTTTTTTATTTTATTTTTATCTGTTTAAAGAGATTTCTTGAACGATTCTAATTGAGCTTGGAACTTTTCCACATCTTCGATAGAGATTCCTTGTGCCGTTGCTTTTTTCAAAAGCGTAATAAATGGTTTCACAAGCGGATTTTCAATTATTTGCGCTGTCTGATTGAGCGTATTAACATCTAATAGTAGTGATGAGCCAAGATTGTCACCCGATCCTAAAATGTCTCGTAAAATAAGTTCATTTTCTTCCGTATAGCCAAGCACCACGATATCTTCGCCAACTTGCGAATCATCGTTTTTTCTAATAACCTTAAATTCACACATCGTACTAAACATAAAGAACGAAGACTATTAATTTTCACTACATCCTTAGCCTATATTATAGTCTTTATTCCTATATATTCAAATTATTCGTCCTATTTAGAAATATTTTCTAAATACAATCGTTAAAAGTTGTTTATGAGATAATGATTAAAAATTGGAAAATCTGGTTTTTTCCTTTTAATTTAATTATATTTAACAAATATTCCCATTGATTTAGCAATGTCTTTGATTAATTCTAATAAAAACAATTTTTTTATATTAGTCTGATTTATTCTAACTATACTATTTAATTTAGATAGAACAAAGGTAGCAATAATAGAGATGAAAGAGAATGAAAACGCCCAATCTTAAAGGTGATTCTCGTGGCTAGGCCCTACCAAAAAGCTAATAAATAAAAAAGCATTTCGCTTTTATTTAGTAAATTCCTGGGCCAGAAATGGGAACCACCGTTTACGATCCGAAAGTGATGGCTAACCTTTTGAAAAGTCCAAAACGAAAGGTCTTAGTCATTGGAAGCGAATCGTTAAGCAAAAATTTTACTTTTAATGGAAAAACAGCTGCTGATTATTTCGTGGAAATCGCTCAAAAGCTAGACTGCCCTGTGGTATCTACAGGTCATACCTTTAAATTTTTAAAAGACAAAATACCCGAGGATAAATTAACTGATATGTCCTTGATTAACATCACGGGGAGATTAGTCGATAAGAATTGGAAGGGTCTAGATGGAGAAGGCCAGTATGAGATGGCAATTTTTGGCGGACATCAAGTATTCTATGTCTCGCAAACTCTAAGTCGAATTAAGAACTTCTCGAATTGGGTTCGAACTGTAGAACTTGATAAATACGCGCATCCGAATGCTCGTTTTAGTTTGCCAAACTTTAGCATGAAAGAATGGGAAGAATTCCTTCAAAATGTTATTGAAAATTTATAAAATTGTATTAAATTACTAAAAATTAAAAATAAAAGGAGAATTGAGATATGAGTTTTAGTGATTTACCATTTGATGTAGGACCAGTATACGAAGGAGAGCGCATTCGAGCTAAACAGATGTATGTTGAATTAGGCGGTCCAAAGATCGATAAGCATTTTGAACTCGTTCGCGTAAAACCAGAGAAAGAAATTGAAGATGGTAAGGTAATTCTAAAGGGACCAAATCTGACGGATATGAAAAAAGGTGAGAGATATCCAATCGGTATTTTTGTTGAAGTAGGAGGGTCAGAATTAGAAGAAGATTTAGAGGCAGTATTTGAAAGAAGAGTTCACGAATTTTGTAATTTTATAAATGGAGTGATGCACTTAAATCAAAGATATACCAACTGGATGAGAGTGTCTACGCAGGCTTACGAAAAAGGTTTAAATGATTTAAAAATGATAGGAACCGTATTAATCCGACTCTTTAAAGCTGAATTACCCATTATTAAAAAAGCACAAGTTACCTTATACACTGATCCGAAGGAAATCGAAAAGCCCTACGAAATGGCGATGGATGTATACAATAAACGAGATGAACGAGCTCGAGGCTTACACGATTCTGATGTAGATATGTTTTACGGATGTGTTTTATGCCAATCGTTCGCACCAACTCATGTATGTTGTATCACACCAGATAGAACTTCGTTATGCGGTTCAATTAATTGGTTTGACGCCCGCGCGGCTGCAAAGGTAGATCCGAAAGGGCCTATTTTTGAAGTACCTCCTGGTGAATGTAAAGACGATTTTGCCGGTGAGTATGTAGGAATCAACGATATGATGAAGAAACGTTCGCTTGGTGAAATCGACCGTGTGTATCTTTATTCCGGTATGGAATTTCCACATACTTCTTGTGGTTGCTTTGAAGCTATCGACTTCTTCATACCCGAGATAGGCGCCCATGGAATTGTTGATAGAAGTTTTGACGGTGTTGCGATTAATGGATTACCATTTTCAGCAATGGCGAACCAAACTGGTGGTGGAAAACAGATGCCAGGTTTCAATGGTATCAGCATACAATATATTATCTCTCCCAAATACCAACAATACGATGGGGGAATTGAGACTATTGTATGGATGAACAATGAAGTTAAAGATCGGGTTTCTGAATTTCTTCCCAAGGACTTAGTCGACAAGATCGCCACTCAAGACGATGTGAGCGACATAAACGAGTTGAAGGAGTGGGTAAAGAAGGTTAACCACCCCATAACTGAGACGGAAGATTACAAAC
>WJKD01000030.1 GCA_014729315.1 Promethearchaeota archaeon
ATTATTTGCCTTAATAATTTTGTAGCTCGGGTATTTTAGGCTCAATTCGAAATTCACTAATAATTATTAATCGGCTTAAAAATCCTATTCTGAAAAAGAGATTCTTTACATGAAAGGTCATCTTAAAATAAAATCTCTCGTTGAATTAATATGTTTTCTGAAAATGTTTATATGGTAAGAGGCGGGATTGGTGTTGGCCCTTTTAATACTGATTTTAATGTAAAATTAATCTTTGCTATTGCTACCGCTTGTATGGTTATTTACGATTGGAAAAAAAACAATAGATTGGATTATTTCTGGGTTTCGATATTTGGAACTCTGATTTGGACCGTCGCAGAAACCTTTCTTCAATTACGAGGATATCGAGAATTCCAAAAAAATTATATATTTGGATTACCCCTTCCAGGGTTTATTGCGATCCCGCTTCAAGGTTTAGTAGAAGGCGGATTTATAGCGGTGACCTGTTTATTTATTACTGATTGGATACGTCAGAAGCAAACTCGACATTTAGCAATAATAATCTACGGTATTCTAATGGGGGTGATGTTTATTGGCTCTTTTGTAAATGGTATTCAAACTCCGAACTATGGCGGAAATGTCCCCTCAAGACGAAATATGACAGCAATCACCCCGCTAATTTTTCTTGGGATTTTAACCTATGCTAATTTAGCTTTCTTCGTTATTCATCCCAGACCACAATGGGAGGGGAGAAAGATAGGAACGTATTTAAGAATCAAACCCACGCGGGGTGATAGAATAAGAGGTTATTATATGTTTGTTTTAATGTTGATTTTCGGAACGGTTTGGACGGTAGGGGAATATCTTGCTGGTACGAGATGGATAGAAGTGGGCTCTGAAGGAAGTACGAGACACGCCCCAATTCTAATAGAAATCTTAGCATTTGCTTTTGATATAATTATTGAGATAACAGTTGCCTATATCCCGTTTTACACTCTTCCATTAGGATTGAAATTAATTAAATCAGAATTTAAAAATTATTAGATGAAAATCTTTTTTCTTTAATAATGTTTACATAAATGTGAAACGATCTAATATTTAAAACCATTTAAATTTCGACATTTTTGTCGAAAGGTGGGGGAAATTTATATAAAGTCTCAGCACGTAAAGTTTTTTAATCTAATAATAGTTACAATTTAAATCAAAAATGATTAAAAAAGAGAGTATTATAATAGGATTGTTCATTTCTTCAGTAATCCTAACGATCGGTAATGTCAGTAATATCAAAGAGAATCGAACAGCCATCTTAAGAGAGGAGAATGAAGATAGTTTAATTGAATTAGTTTCTCCACAAGCAAGTGGTTCGACTATTACACAAAAATGGAAATGGCAATCGCCGAATTCAATTAGCTTGCTTAAAATATCTAGCAACGGTGATTACATTATTGCAAAAACAGATACTTCTAATGCCACTTTTTTCAAAAAGGACGATAATTCAACGTTATGGGAATTTGAAACACCCACTTCTCAAAATATTCAAGGTATAGAAATTTCATACGATGGAAATTTTATTGTCTTGTGCGATCCTCGTCAAGCCTATTTATTAAATAGCTCAATAGAAAATCCAAAAAAGTCGATGTGGAATTTTACCTACTCCTCTACTGATGTATATGCTTATGGAGTTGACATTTCTGAAAATGGCGAAAAAATCTGCGTAGAAAATAATACTCATATTTTCCTTCTCAACAATTCTTATTCTAAAAATAAACTTGAGCAATGGAATTATAATTTTGGTCCTTCAGCTGAGGTTGATGACATAGCAATTTCTGCGAACGGAAATTACATCGCAGTTGGTACACACGATGGCTACTTATACTTGTTTAACTCAACAGATTATCAAGACACTCCGATGTGGAGTTTTGAAATAACTTCCAATTATTTGCAAGTTGTTATTTCCGATGATGGAGAATATGTTCTTGTAAGTAATCACGAAAAAGAGGTTTATCTGTTTAACACAACCGACCATCAAGACCTTCCGATGTGGAATTACACGGGATTAAGCAGCTCTATTAACAACCTCGCAATCTCTTCTACTGGAAAAAACATTCTAATATGCGAAAGGGATGGTATTCACTATCTAAACAACACATTTTCGATAGATTCCAAACGATTTATGTGGGAATATCTTGTTGACACGACGGTAA
>WJKD01000282.1 GCA_014729315.1 Promethearchaeota archaeon
ATCGCCGGCTGTTCCCCGGAAACCAGGCTGCGACCGGGCATAATTTTGCCGAAGGGGTAGTAGTCGTAGTATTCTTTCACATCCCCCTGATACGCTGACACCCGGTAGTGGTACATACGGTCGCTGATTAGGCCGGTATCGCTGCAACTGGTTGCCAAATCCATAATTGGCATGAATACAAATGAAGAATCATCCTCTGCCCGGCGTTCTATTTTGTAACCCCCGGCATCCGGATCATTACCCATTCAGCTCAGGTTGATTCGGGTGTCGGATGCGGTCGTGGCTGCTAAATCGGATGCCAATAAAAGTTAGCTTGTTGTTAAAGTTTCTGTTAATATATTCCAGATCCCTGCAAGATAAAAAAAATAGATAATAGTACCATACCAAATAGCAATAGTATCAGTCTTATTTTAAGAACAGTCTTACCGATCTTATGGCCATTAGTTAGCTTTGATTGATTGGACTGTTCAATTAGCTTTTTTTTAAAATTTATTGCATTATAAATACTAAGCAATAGTAATGCAAATCCAAAAACTAAGTAAAATATTTTCATTGCTTATTAAATCTCGTAATAATTATAAGTGATTTATTTATTGTTTTATCATAAATACTGTTTAAAGTTGAATTTTCAGGAGTTGAAGCTGACGGTTTCAAATCGCTAATTTGGTCATATAATTCACCAAATACTGCTCCGGCTGTGATTTTCTTCATCGCAAAACCAATAGATAAATTTGCAGCATCGCCGATTAAGTCCTGCCCCGAAAAACGATTATTACCAAAATAAAATTTGCTTGTCAATTTCAAACCTACTGCACCTACCTCAAAACCTGTGGCGATTCCACCAACAATTACAGGTCCTTCGGGACCCGCAAGTCCCGCGATCGGCGTTAGAACAGCTAATACAGAACCAGTGTTATCTAAATCACTTGCAAGCTGAGTGATCAATAATTCATTTTTATTTTCGAGGATATATTTTCTTGCGTCTCCAAATACATTATCGACCTGTTCAACCGTATGTATTGCCAACATTTCTTGCTGTTTGTTTATATCATTCATATTTTTCATAAATTCAGCATACCCGGTTGTATCCATTCCAGTCGGATCAAGAAATATTATCGGATTATTGGCGCCATAGTGATACGGTGTCAGATCGCCATAAGAACCAGCGTGCGGATCAACCACCCAAAACCTCCCAATCTCCGCATCATAATACCTCTTTCCAAAATAATACCACTCCAGCGCATTTTCGTCATCGAGTTCTTTGCCGGTATACTTAAAAGTCGCCGGCTGTTCCCCGGAAACCAGGCTGCGACCGGGCATAATTTTACCGAAGGGGTGGTAGTCATAATACTCCTTAACATCGCCCTGTTCATCAAGTACAACTCTGGTATTGCCAAGATGGTCATGAAGATAGTAATGCCATTCGAAAAGCGACAAAGCCCCGATAGTCTTGCGATGTTTAATGCTTCGTCCTTTTACCTGTGCGCCATCTTTTGCAAAACTATTTATGTTTTTCTTACCCAATGTAAATTGAAAAATAAGTCAAAAAAGGAGTTATATTTCCCTTGGAAATTAAATGGAAACAATAACAATATATATAGAAATATTTTAGTATAGATATCTACTAATGGATTAAAAATATTTGCAATCATTATTGTTAAAGCAATTTGGTATGTTATCAATTTTCCGATTGATGCATCAGTACCATTTTTGTTCTTTGGAGATATGTTAAAAACAACCATGCCTAATGATTGATTTTTAAAATAAATTACTTCACCAATCGTTGATATAAAATATAATATAACAAAGAAAATAAGAAAATCAAATCCACCTAAATATGCACCTACTGCAGCAATTAAGGCTAGAAATAAATCAAATATAATTGCAAATATTCGGCGAAAAATCATTAATAACCTCTTTATTGTTTGAACGTTTGGTATTCTGATTTACAACTTATTTTTGTCTAATTAAATGCACCTACTACTATTTTACAGCCCTCCCCTTTTCTCTTTTTCTTCTTCTTTTCGCCTTGTCTCTTCATCTTCCTTCCTTCTTCTCTCTGTCTCTTTGGCTCTTTCCTTGTCTCTTTCTTCCTTTTCCTTAAGTACTTCTCTAATTATATTTTTCACATCATTTGTAATTGTTGCATCTTGTAATAAAGCACCTAACAACCTAATGTTCTGTGCTGATAATAAATTGTCTGCAATGCCTGTTCCCTCCATAAGCACATCACCGATGAATCCAATAATCTCTTTTTTACTTCCTTCGATTCCAAGACCAGATGCTATCTCGTAAGCTAGGTTTCCAGTAGCTATTGCATCAACTCCATCAGGAACACTTAAAGCCAATTGTAGGTCCTGGATACCTAATCCGATATTAACCAAGGACCAAGCTTTTGTTGCTTCAAGGCCAATAATTCCAGCAACGCTAAGAGGTGCTAACGTTCCCCCGCTGCCGGCTCCAGCACCTGCGAGTACAACTTGTCCTTTCCACGCAACACCATAGCTTACTCCGGCACCTGCTATCTTTCCAAGTGCCCAAAACACTGCGCTCTTATCCGCTGCTCCATCAGGATCAATACGACCTAAAGGATTGTTTGAACAATAATGATATGGTGTTAGCCAAGGTGTTTGAGAAGCAAGTGGATCAGGAATTAGCCACCTCCCAATCTCCCCATCATAATACCTCGCCCCAAAATAATACCACTCCAGCGCATTTTCGTCGTCCAGTTCTTTGCCGGTGTACTTGAAAATCGCCGGCTGTTCCCCGGAAACCTGGCTGCGACCGGGCATTATTTTACCG
>WJKD01000283.1 GCA_014729315.1 Promethearchaeota archaeon
CTATTGATGACCTTCAAATCTCCCAAGATAATCTTGTTTTTGTTTCGGGAATAGGGTGTTCATCAAGATTACCAGCCTATTTAGAAGCTTATGGGATTCACACCACTCACGGTAGAGCAATAGCCTTTGCGACGGGTATAAAAGTCACTAATCCCGAATTAACCGTAGTAGTCTTTACTGGTGATGGAGATATAGCAGCAATAGGATTAAACCATTTTCTCCAATCTATTAGAAGGAATATCGACATCACAGTAATATGTATTAACAATGAAAATTATGGAATGACGGGTGGTCAAGTATCTCCAACAACACCTATGGGCTACTCCACCGCAACTACACCATATAGAAATATCGAACACTCGTTTAATCTATCCTTTTTGGCTAAAGCAGCAGGTGCTGTATATGCAGCAAGATGGACTACAGCCCATTCAATGCAAGCAATAAAATCAATCAAAAGGGGGCTTCAAAAAAAGGGTTTAGCTTTTATTGAAATGTTGTCGAGTTGTCCAGTGAACAAGAAAATGTTTAAAACACCTCGAGAATATCTAAATTACTTTTTAAAGGAGACGATTAGTTATAACATTGACTATAAAAATGATTTCTCTTCTCATGTGTTCAAAAATTTAAACGAATGTTTTACCGCTCATTGTGAAGGAAAATTATTGATTGGAGAAATAGCGGATTTGGATAAACCAGACTATCATAATTTATATCAAGAATTAAAAGAGAGGGCTCGAGATGAATTCTGGAAAGCTAGAGAAGAATGAAATAAGTGTTAGGATCTGTGGAGCCGGAGGACAAGGAGTTATTCTATTTTCAGTACTCTTGGGTAAATCTGCTATTTATGATAACCTGAATGCTATTCAAACTCAATCATACGGTGCAGAGCAAAGAGGAACTAAAGTTCATAGCGATGTGATTATATCTCACGCAGAAGTAATATCATACCCGGTTATTGAAAAAGCAGATGTATTGGTAGCTTTTGCTCAAGACGCGTATAATTTTTATTCTGAAGACACAGCTAGCGATGTCTTAATAATTATTAATTCAAATATGGTACAAGTATCTGAAGATAAAGGTCAAATTTTTAAAATTCCTGCAACGGAATTAGCAAGTGAACTGGGAAATAAAAGAGTTGCTAATGTTATCATGTATGGAGCTTTGTTAAAAAAGCTGGGTAAGATATCCACCGACGCAGCTATGAAATCTATTACTGATACTGTTCCTAAAGCTTATAGAGAGATAAATATTAAGGCTTTTAACAAGGGATATGAATATAATGAATAAAATGAGGGTATAAGATTTAAAAAGATCATTTCTTTCAATTAATCATTATTTTAATTTTAAAATTAAATAGAGAATAATTCTTAGGAGTTATATAATAGATGAGGGATAAAATTGAATAAAGTTGCTATTGTAGGAGTAGGTCATACAAAATTCGGGAGATTAGAAAGCCAAGGACTTCTGGATTTGTTATCTGAAGCTTCCTTAAAGGCTATTAAAGATTCTAATACGGATAGTAGTGATTTTGATTCTGTTTATGTAGGGAACATGAGCAGTAGTGTGTACAATAATATAACTGGATTAGCTAGCGCGTTTGTTGATAAAATTGGTTTAATTCCCGCAGCAGCAGACCATGTCAGAAACGGTCCTGCAAGTGGGGGCTCTGCATTAAAAGCCGGGTTTCAAGCAATTGCTTCGGGAATGGACGACCTGGTGTTAGTGGTGGGTGGAGAAAAAATGACTCACATTGATATTCCGGGATTTATTACTTCTAATGTTGCAACCATCACTCATCCCCAAGCCGAACGCCCCCATGGAGTTTCTCTGCCAAGTTTCGCGGGATTATTAACGAGAGCTTATTTGGAGAAGTATAACGCGAAATTAGAATGGATCTCGGATATAGCGATAAAAAATCATAATAATGGCGCTCTAAATCCATACGCTCATTTTCAAAGAACCATTGAGAGCTTTATGGAATCTGCCATAAAAAAGGGAAAAGGAAGTTGGGATAATGTTCACAATTTTTTAAAAGACGATAAAACCAATCCTATAATTGCAGATCCGTTAAGGCTTTTTCACATTTGCCCGATTTCAGACGGATCGGCTGCTCTCGTTTTAACTAATGCTGATCGCGCTAAAAAATACAATGATACTCCAATTTTAATTTCGGGTGTTGGTCAAGCAACTGACACCCATATTATATTCGAAAGGGAAGAAATGACAACTCTAAAAGCGTTAAATATTTGTTCTAAAAAAGCGTACGACATGGCCAAAAAATCCCCACAGGACATAGATGTCGCAGAATTACACGATGCGTTTGAAATCTTAGAAGCTGTAGAAAGCGAAGATATCGGTTTTTTTAAAAAAGGTGAAGGAGCAAAAGCAGCTCACGAGGGAGAAACTCAAATAGGAGGGAAAATACCTCTAAATCCCTCGGGCGGACTTAAAGCAAGAGGTCACCCCCTTGGAGCCACGGGTATAGCTCAGGTAGCAGAACTGGTGTGGCAATTGCGGGGAGAGGCGGGTAAAAGACAAGTCAACGGTGCAAATACCGGAATAACTTGCAATTTTGGTGGATTTGGAAATAATATTTTATCATTTTTAGTGGAGAGGATGTAAAATTTCGGAAAAAACAGAAAAAATAGTGTGGAATAAATGTACTAAATGTGGAAAACTCCAGCACGATTCTCATCTTAGATGTATCAAATGTAAGAACAATGAATTTGAAAAAATAACCTCAAAAGGGACTAGTAAATTGTTAACATACACCATATTAAAGGTCCCACCAAAAGAATTTAGAGATAAAAGTTCCTATGCGATTGGGATTGTAGAATTTGAAAACGGAATAAAAATGCTAGGACAAATTATCCCGAAAGAGAATCTCCGCACTGGAATGGAGTTAAAACCCGAGTATCAAAAAATTTGCGATAATTTAGATAATAAAGAAGTATATGGATTCGTTTTTACTCATAAGGATAAATAAAAGAGGAAAAGAGCATATATGTTTTCGGACGAAGAATTGAAGAAAATAAGAGAGAAAAGAATCGAATGGGAAGAGAAAGAACTTGCGAAATATGTAAAACGGGGAGAAAGAAAAGAAAATTTCGAAACACCTTCAAAAATACCTTTAAAACAAGTTTACGGCCCAGAGGATATTAGCGAAGTAAATTATTTAGAAGAATTATCTTATCCTGGAATTCCTCCTTTTACACGCGGTGTCTATCCTACCATGTACAGAGGTAGGCTCTGGACGATGAGACAATATAGCGGATTCGGGGACGCTAAAAAAACTAACGAGAGATTCAAATATCTTATCTCTCAAGGTCAAAAAGGATTATCCATTGCTTTTGACCTTCCTACGCAAATGGGTTACAATTCTGATAACCAATTATGCTTAGGGGAAGTAGGAAGGGTTGGGGTCACAATTAATTCCTTGAAAGATTTTGAGGAAGTATTCGAAGGAATTCCATTAGATAAAGTGTCTACTAGCATGACGATCAACGCCCCTACTGCGATTCTTTTAGCGATGTATATAGCTTTAGGAGAAAAACAAGGGGTTCAATACGAACAGCTTACTGGAACGGTTCAAAATGATGTTTTAAAAGAGTATGTAGCGCGGGGGACATACATCTATCCTCCAAAACCTTCTTTAAGGCTTGTGGCAGATGTTATAGAATATTGCAGCGAAAATCTACCCCGATTTAATACGATTAGTATAAGCGGATATCACATGAGGGAAGCAGGATGTACTGCTGTACAAGAGATTGCTTTTACTTTAGCGGACGGGGTTTCTTATATTAACGAAGTTATTAATCGAGGTATAGATATTGACGCTTTTGCTCCACGTTTATCGTTCTTTTTTACGGCTCAAAACTATTTCTTTGAAGAAATAGCAAAATTTAGAGCAGCACGAAGACTCTGGGCTAAAATTGTTAAAGAAAGGTTTAAAGCACAGAATCCTAACTCTTTAAAATTAAGATTTCACACGCAAACCGCAGGGGTTTCTTTAACTGCTCAACAACCAAAGGTTAATATAATCCGCGTGACATTACAAGCTTTAGCGGCGGTCTTAGGAGGTACGCAATCCCTTCATACTTGTGGATTTGACGAGGCATTAGCAATCCCAACAGAAGAATCTGTGAGATTATCCTTGAGAACGCAACAAATCTTAGCACATGAGTCGGGTGTAGGTGATGTGGCGGATCCGATTGGAGGGTCCTATTACATTGAATATCTTACTTCGAAATTAGAACAAGAGGCAATGGACTACATACAAAAAATCGACGATATGGGAGGGATGACCGTCGCTATCGAAAAAGGCTATATTCAAGATGAAATTCAAAAAAGTGCTTACAACCATCAGAAACGTATCGATCAAGGTAAAGATAAAGTAATAGGAGTCAATATTTACCGTACTGAAAAGGACACGCAAATAGATACCTTCAAATTGGATAAGAATATAGAAAAACGAGCTCTTGAATCTTTAGAAATGGTAAAAAGATCTCGAAATACGCAAGAAGTAGCAGAAGCATTAAAAGAATTGAAAGAAGTAGCAGAAAGTTCAGAAAATATAATGCCTGTAATTATTAAAGCGGTAAAAGCTTATGCTACTATCCAAGAGATTTGCGACGTACTTCGAGATGTTTTTGGAGTCTACAAGTCTTCGCAGAAAATATGATTAATTGAGCTGTATAAGTAAACATTTTTAGTGTGTACTATGCAAAATAAGTATATCTTTTACATTGCAGGAGCGTGTCTTCTCTGGGGATTGATTCCCACATTGGTGTCGGGTTTGTTTAAAGAAGTATCTTTGATTACTATCATTTTTTTAAGGTTTTTCGTGTCGGGTATCGCCCTTTTATCGTTATCCTTTTTTTTAGTGTATTATAACAATCACCACACTACTAAAGAACCTATAAAGCTCAAAACTATACTTAAATTCGTTTACTCTGATAATAAAAATTTTTATGGAATGAAAAGAATTTATTATCTTTCGATTTTAGGGTTTTTTGGAATCATTCTTCAATTGATTTTTTATTTCCTATCACTTAAAACAACATCAATCTCACTTACAATGATTGGTTTTCAACTTTCGGTCATAATGGTTGTTATATACGGACATGCTATGCAAAAAGAGAGATTGGATTTCTTTAAATTTCTCTATATAACATTGTTGCTTTTTTCTATAGGAATTATCTTTTTTGTTAAAGGTGATAATTTATTTTTAGAACAAGCAAATGCCTCACTAATCGGGTTTTTTTATATATTAGCATTTGCGCTTTGTCTTAGTTTTTTCCAGATTACGGTAGATAGAGATTCATTTTCAAAAGACGAAATAGAATTGATTAACTCTAACGAAGATTACAAAATAATTAGACTTTTGCTAAAAATCTCTATTATTTTTCTCTCAGGAATAGGGCTAATGCTTCCTTTATTAATTATCCTTTATTTTATTCCTTTAAATACTTTTCTTACCCCAGAAATCAAGCAATTCCCGTTAGATCTGCTCGATGTTAATGTTATTTTTAGGTGGGAAATTTTATTCTTGATTATTTTTTCCACGATTATTCCTTACCTTTTGCTTTTTATTGCCAACGCAAAATGGAGTCCTTATAATTTAACCTATCACCAATGGAATAATGTCTTGACGATTATTGAACCCATTGGGGGTATATGTTTTGGTGTTTTTTTCCGAGTTGAGACATTTCCCTTAGAATATTTAATAATCGTTGTGTTTTTATTAGTACTTTCTATATTATTCAGATACGTACACGAAGCAACCAATAAAATAAACGCTTTTATCGTATTACAAGAAAAAAAGGGCACTTTAAAAAGTATACCCTACTGGCTTCTTAAATTAAATGGAGTTCACGCTGTTTATACGCTCGTTGGTAAATTTGATTTATTAATAAATATTAGATCAAACTCTATGAAAGAATTTAATAATTTGGTTAATAATTCCATTAGACCTTTACAAGAACTTAAAATAATTACTATTCTTTTCATAAATAAAGTCAATAAAGTTTGAAAATATCAAGAGAGTAATTAGAGTATGCCCATCCGCGCGGTAATTTTTTGCCAGGTTAATCATAATTCAATGAAAGAAGTAATTGAAGAATTAAGAGACATCCCAGAGATTAAAAGAGTGCTCTCGCTTACTGGAGATTACGACATATTAGCAGAGATCGAAGTGAATACTTCGGAAGAGTTATATCAGGCGTTTGCAGAAAGAATAGATCCAATTGAGGGGATTCTCAGAACTAACACGCACATGATAATGAAATCCTTCGAAAAGTAATAGTCTAAAATATATCTCAAGCAAATAATTAAAGAAATATTCCCACTTCCACTTCTATGAATAATTCGAGTAAGCCTAACAATACGATTCTTTGTTCTACATTTCACGATCCCGAATTTAAGCTTAGACACCATCTTAACTCTGCGATGACTAAAATTCAACAAAGCTTTTCTAAGAAAATTGTCTGTTGCACCCCGATAACCTCAAATAAGGCAATCTCCTCTCTTAAGGAACTTGATTTTCATGTCGTTCTTGGAAGAGAGCTCATACAAGTTAACAATTATAATCTTGCTTTAAGTGCTGCAATAAACGAAACGAATAATCCGAATAACCAACGTATATTTTACGTAGACTTTGATAGGTTAATTCATTGGTCTAATAATTATCCCGACGAACTCTTAGCGACCATTGATCAATGTAAAGAAGTCGAATTACTTCACATAGGGCGATCGGAGAGAGCTTTCAATACACACCCTTCTACTCAAAAAGCTACCGAAAATATTGTTAATGAATTTGGATCCAAAGTATTAGAATTAAAAAAACCCGTCGATTTAATTTCCGTTTGTTATAGTTTCACGAAAAATTTAGGTAAGAAATTATTAGAATTGGCCCATACAACCTACACAGGGTTTTACGGCGCTTGGCCAGTTATTTTATGGAGAAATGCAAAGACAAAAAAATATATAGAAGTTGAAGGTCAAGAATGGGAGACACCTGATAGGTTCGCTGAAGTAATTGAAAAAATAGGATACGAAAGTTGGCTCGAAGAATTTCAAACCCCTAAGGAATGGGAAAAACGAGTCAAGCTTCTGCGAGAATGTATATTAGAAATATCGCAAATAACGAATTTTGAAGAAAAAAATTGAGGGAGTGCATTATAAAGGAAAAGTGTGTGAAGTAATAAATAAAAAAAAGATAAGAAGTTAAATACCCAAGAGAGAAATCTACCATACTATTTTCTCTATTACTTCTCTTGCAGTAGAAGCTTCCTTTTTTCCAATAATTTTTTGCATTCTTAAATCATTAATAGAATCTATAAGGCGAGTGTCGAGATTTTTTAATTCCATTAAATTTGATTTATCGCCCTCAGTTTCCACTAAATTTACCATAGGCGTAAACTTATTCATTAAATTCCTAAGTTCTTTTCTAAAATTGTCAGTAATCTTTGTTCTTTGGATTTTTCCTCCATCCACTAAAATTGGTAAAACAGGAGCTCTCTCTTCTGTTTTATTTGTTGTGGAATCTACAAAGTAATAGATGAAAATGGGAATCCCCACCACTATATTTTGCGTTTTTATTTCTATCGTATAATCTTTAAAAAAATTCTGAACATCCGTGAGTTCTGAGTCTTTAATGGATTCGATATTATCTAAGCAAGCTTGCTTTTCTTGTTTTATTTGAACGATAATATCTTCTGCTTCAGTAAGCTTAGAACTTAATTTAGAATGTTTTTCATCTATCTTTTTCTCTACTTCAGCAATTCTACTCTCTAAGTCAGCAATTTTCTGCTTTTGAGTGTTTTCAATGTCTCTCTTTTCTTTTGCTAAGCTTTTCTTCATTTGGGCGATTTCAGTTTTATATCGGCTAATAGAATTTCCTAATGCATTATATTTTATTTCCATCTCGTTAATTCCTTGGTCTATTAACGCTAAATCTTTTTGTCCCACTGCGTTTTTTATTCGTTCAACTGAAGATTTGATATCATTTAAATGGTTGTTAAATTCACTAGATTTATCACTTATCTTGTATTTACCAGATTTTAACAATTCCTCGGGTTCAGCGTGTAGATCCCGCTCTTTTTCTTGCTTTAACTCTCGGTTAAGTCTCGATAATTGTTTCTCCTCTTCGCTGGTATCGACCGTTGTTCCCTTGAGCTTATCTACTTGACTACTACCTTTTTTGATCCATTTATCGCATAACTGAATTATTTGATCCTTGTAATCGTCAAGCATTTGTACATCTTTTAAGTTGACAAAATCGTATACATCTTGAGCGATTTTAATCTGATTTACAGATTTTGCAATAGGATCTCCTTCTAACAAGAAGTATGGCTCGTCGAACGACGATATATTATATTGATTTAAAAAGAAATTTTTAAAATATCCGATTTCGCTAGTATTGAATAAAGCTTCTTGAATGATTTTTGAACGCTTATAATTTTTACTTTTCTTTAAGTAGCTACTATTGTAATCTTGAAGTGAATTTAAGAAGCTGTAATGGTCAGCGCCTGTAACTAAATTTTTGGGAGGTGGGGGTACTTGTTTAAACTGACCAACCCTCAGTTCTTCTTGTTTATTTAATAAATAACTGCACACACAAGCTCTTGTATCGCTTAAAGGAATTAGCCTAACTGGCCAAAAAGATACAGCTATTCGATTGATGTTTCCGATCTTCCCTTTATATAATTTTTTACCATAGATGTCTAGC
>WJKD01000284.1 GCA_014729315.1 Promethearchaeota archaeon
CACCACCGCAGTCAGCGATCCATCGATGCTCTTCGCCGGCGGGTCGATACTCAGATCGAGATCATAGAACGTTACATCATACGCTGCCTGCGCGGGACTCAATTCGCCGCCGGAATCGGTAATTTTTTGCAGGTTGAGTCGGGGGCGTTGAAATTGATTATCAATTTGGGCGAATAGCTGAATTTGAAATAAAAGAATTAGAATAATAATAAATTGGGAAGTTTTTTGCATGGGGACAATTCCTTTGTATTTGAGATGAAAGAGTTGCCTGATGGTCATTGAGAAACAGATAGTTCTTTAACGATGAAGGAGGTGGGTTGGTTCAAGTCAGCGTATTTCAAAAGTTTTCAAATTGAATTTTCACTGAATATATATTTATTTCATTTCTGATACCTGGTTTTGTGTTTAAAAGAGTGGCAAAATTTTCAACAATAACATGACCAATGCCTGTAATTTTAGCCTTGATTTTTTCTTGTAGCTATTTTCCACAGTTATTGAAAATGCCTACCATTTAAATAAGTGTTATTGAGATACTAAATTTTTTAAAAGTCTAAGAAAAAGCCTTCTCATAAATCAGATTCCCCAGAACAATAGGGAATGTGTTGTTGATATCTTGTTTATGATCAAAAAATGTAATTTTTAAAAGTACTTCATTGATTGTAGTTTTAACGTTGCTTCTTGCTGGATATAAACCATGCCAGAAGTTTTGATAAAAAAGTCGAAATGATTTTTTCTTGGCATAATCTTTAATATCTGGATGTTTTTTTATAACAGATTTGTCATTTAAAGATTTGCCATAGGCTTTAATTAAATCACTGAAAAAATTCCCATTCGGAAATCGATGGTATGTTTTTTCCAGTTCTTTTCTTAATTCTTTATAGGACTCAGAAAGCTCTCCATATATTCCATCTGCGATATTTTTCTTAGTATTTACATTAAATAGCTCAGCCAATATTTTTTCAAAATCAAAAATTTCAGTAATTGGCGAATTAAACCAGGCGCGCATGGCAATCATGTAAAAGAAAGCCACTTCTGTTTCATTGACTTTTTCACTCATTTGATTATGCGATGTCCAATTTCTTAAAAGCTTCATCTGATTTTGTACAGTATCTTTAAAGTGCTTTTCCATGCCTTTAAATTTAACCGAATTATAAAATCCCCGGCTGCTCTCCCATTCGCTCGAAAGCTCTCTCAGAAATCGGGAATAGAGAGCGTTTTTATCCTCCGGTGGATTCAACGGGAAAAAATATTCTAACTTTGTAAGGTACTGTTCTGTATACTTTCGATATGTTTCTGGATTGTCTTTGATTTCTTCATCAGTCGTTTTGTAAAAAAGGAGATAATCTTCCAACTCAGACTCTTCCTTCTTTTTTAGCATTTCTTTCAATTCACTACATCCTTCAATGATCCCTCGGCGCAGCGTTATATAAGAAAAATCAGGATTTTTGTTGGTCAATTTTTCTTCCAGCCAATTATGAAATTTTATAATAGAATCCTTATGATTATCTGCTGGTAATTCAATGCGAGCATTCTGAAAGCGCTCCTTAAATGTATCATACGTGTTCTTAGGTTTTGAATCGTTTCCATCATCTCCAAAGTTATCTTCAAATGACCGCAAAAAATCGGTAATTTTTTCGCTATCTCCTTCAGTGATAAGTTGAGCTAATTTTTCGTGATCGCTACTTCCTAATATATTCCGAAAACCATCCACTGAATTCTCTATGCTTTTTTCATCTTTGTTTTTTATAGCCAAATCTAATTCATTTATTAACTTTTGAAATTCACTGATCGATGTGTTGCCTGTCAGGAAAACTATTCGCTCATTCTTCAATCCGGATAGCGCTAATTTTAAATATAAATGAAAGCCAGCTTCTTTTAAAAAATCGGTTTCTTTCAAGCGGAAAGTATTAAGCAATTCTAACCCTTTCTCCCCGATTTCATATTCACTTAAATCGATATCGATTACAACTAAATCAATATTCTGTACTGCATTTGCGACTTTTTCGTAAGCGTCATCAAAACTTTCAGTTTTTATTATCTGGCGAATATTTTCTTTAAACAAACCACTTGATATAAATAGCTCTTTTTCCAGTTCACTGATTTTTCGATTATCTTCAATCCACAGTATTTTCATAATTGGTTCCTTTATTTTTTCAGAAGTTTAGTCAGATCGTAATCCAATTTAGGATTCGGTACAAATAAGTCCCGTTTGAATACGAGTCTCACTTCAAAAATCGCATTTTCAAATTTGGTTGCGAGGGATTTTTCCTCAAGCTCTGTTTCATTTAACATTTCCAAATCGTTTTTAATGCCATCCAAACCATTTCCGGTTCCAATGTCGTTTTTCGTCGTGGGATTCTGCCATTCTGAAATCAAATAATTAGTTCTTTTAATTTTCTGTTCTGTGAAAGTAATTAAAACCCACTGATCTTGTTCATGATCACCATATTTTAGCGCGTTGAAAAGTAATTCACTAAAATAGCCTTGCAGCAACGCCTCGGAATAGTTATCTTTTCGGACTCTGATATTCTTCCATGTATCTGTCATGGAAAAATGAATGCTTATAAAATGACTGTTCGTCCATTCAAGTGACGATTGATTTTCATTGAAGAACACATGCTCTTCAAATGAATTTCGCAACTGGTCTATTGTTATCTGCCTGCGATTGAAAATCTTATCCCGGATCGAATCTAACTTATGATAATCTTCATTTAGAAAACGAGCGATCACCCGTTCAGCAGCGTTACTTAATATTGTCTCGACATCGATTGCTTTTTCCTGAGTATCAATATCTAACCGGTCGCCACGAATCAAATATTGAAAGTCCTTTTTACTGCTGTTTCTTGCCTGCAATAATTGCCCCTGCCGTTTGATAATAACTTCCGCATGATACGCGTCTGCCAAAATACGGGCATCTTTTTGGAATTCAATATGATTTTTCAATTTGTTTGCGACCTCATAAATCGTGTTTGGAAACAGGGTGTTTGATAATGTATGGGTATATTGCTGCATCATGCGTTCGAGTTTTTTCTGTGATTCATTAATAATTTCCTGCTTTTCTCGTTCATACTTAATAGCTTTGTTTGCCAGTTCTTTTTCTATTAGCCTTTGGTCCTTATCAAACTGAATTTGCATCATTGTTTCGTGAATATCATACATCAAAAAATAAATATGGTTATAATCCAGTATGTAGCGGAGGGCTTTGATTGCCTTTTCATGTTTTTGGTGTTGCACAAAGTAATCACTAATACGTTCAAGTTTCATTGCAAGATCATCATCAATTTCAAAATAACCGCCCAGCTCAAAGTCCTTCTCAAAATTTTTATAAGCCTGTTCAAAATCACCCTTCTCATAATAACAATTCCCCAAATCAAAATAAATATCATTATCAGAGATTTTCAATTCAAGCGCTCTTTCATAATCGGCAATCGCCTCTTCGTGCTTTTTCAGGTCTGTATAAGAATCACCGCGTTCTTTGTAGAGAGAAGCGTTTGAAGGATTCTGTTCGATTTCCTTTGTTAAACGTTTTACAGATTCTATTTGCATTGATTGATAAACATCATCAAGTATTTTTGAGTACTCAGATTTGGGATCGATTTTTCGAACGCTAGAAAAATCCTTAAATCCTTTTTCTAATTCTTTAGCCTCTATATACCTTAATCCACGCTCAAAATAATATTCAGGATTCTCCGGTTCCAGTTCAATCGCTTTTGTATATTCGGCAATCGCGTCGGCGATTTTGCCTTGCTCCCGGTATTCATTCGCACGCTGGCTATATTTTTTTGCCTGTTCGGATTTTTGGGTTTTATTTGTATTATTTTCGTTGGTGTTGTTTTTGTGGTTTGTGCTCATTTCTGAACCTGTATTTTTAAGGTTAATTTTATTTTTGAAATTGTTTAATCTGATAATTGCAGATACAGTGCCAAAAAAATAATAATTTTCTTTAATGGTTGAAACTACAATAC
>WJKD01000285.1 GCA_014729315.1 Promethearchaeota archaeon
AACTCGCTTGCGATTTTATGGATGTTTTCCTTTTCTATTTCGGAAGTTAATTGTTTCACCCGGCTGGAATTTATTTGTCGCTCCTGTAGTGAGCGCCAGATATGCCCTTCGCACACGATCATTTCCCCGAACAGATCTGCGAAATCTCCCGCACCGTTTTGCCTGCCGCTGGTGTCCTTTCGAAAGGATAGCGTGCGTTCGCCGGCATCCTGTTCAAAAAACACATCTTCCAATGGCAACACTTCCGGTCCCAGCAAGCCACCACCAACATGCTTGATGGAAATAACATGCAACTGCCGTGTTGTAAATGCCTCGTAGAGACTCCTCCAGAAGAGTGGTTTTGATTGTTCTTTTGTTTCTTCTTTTACAAAATGATTTCTAATTATTTTTATATCATCGGCCATTTCCATCAACGCATGGTATTTATCTTTTTCAATGAGAATATCTTCACACTCTCTGAATTTGGACATCTGGTAACGCAAGTATTTAACAAAATCAAAAATCACTTCCGGTGGTGTTGTTTCTCCATGCTCCCATTCAATTTGAGATAGCATATCAAGATCAGGATTTTGAAGTACAAAGCTTAATTTAATTAGTTCTTCTTCCGCTGCTGTGTAATCAAAAAAGCGATTGTTCTTTGTACCATATCTGTCTCGGTATTTATACTCGAAGTAATGAACTGCATTTTCAAACGCCTTTTCATAATCTTTTTGAAGATTTGATTTGTTGCCATGAAAGACTGTTTTAACGACATTTTTGAGCGCCTGTTCAGAGGCAATTTTAACGATTAACGCAGCAATATCAATCATGATATTCTCCTGTGGAAGGATTTTAATTTAAGCTATTAGTATATTTTTCTAAAAATATTTATCAAAATTATATCGCTAATATAATAAGATATATTCAATTTACTTCTCTGAATATCATTTAAAGATAAATTTTCATCTCTTATCATATTTATTTTCAATATATTTTGATATTAAATTATAAAACAATGAAACAATTATTAACATTAATCCCAATACGGTGTCAGTTCGTTCATCTATAAGAGTAATCTCATATTTAGTTTTCACAATAGAATTAATTGCCGAAAACCATATTGGTTTAGAGAATAGACCAATTCCTGTAATTACAATTAAATATGTTATGCGATTATAAAATTTGGGTCTTAAATATTTTAAAAATTTCAAGTATGGTGGAAATTTAGATGCTAGGTGATTCTCGCTATGATCTAAATTCGGATTATTAATTTGATTGACATTAACTATACTTGGATTTAAAATGACCATTCCCTCATTTTTTAAAATTCTGTAATCCTCATCTTCACGAAAAGCAGATTGAAATAATGCCGCTAATGAAACATTTTCACCGCTTGAGTAACATTCAATCGTTTTTCTTTTATTTTCAATAAATCCTAATAAATCACTATAATTATAAAAACGAGGTTCGGGCGCTTTTATGCATTTTGAACATATACAACCTAATAACTCATTATATTTGATATTTGGGAAAGTATTTTTATGAATACTAATAATTTCCTTTCGAATGTCTAATAATATCCACTGTTTATAAATGCCCTGACCTTTAATTTTAATATTCAATATTTTACCTCCAGTATTTCTGTCCTCCTCTTCGGTTATCAATGCCTGAACTGGTCCTCGTTCAATTAATAATCCTTTTCCCCATATTAGATTGTCTTTTATGTCCTCATTCATTCTAACAATTAATCTGCTAATAATTCCTTTTGGCAAAAAAGGATATTGTATTCTGAAATATAAATCTGTATCAGGCCAAATGATCTGAGGTTTAATGTCCCTGATTAAAGAAGTTATAAGATATTGTTCAGAACCTTTTAACTGATAACAGAGATCAAATTTAGAGTTTGTTAATAAATTTAACAAGATTTTTCTCTGAATTAAACTGTAACCATTTTCAGACCATTTATTGTTTATCCAATCTTTAGTAAATTTTCCATTTTGTTTTTTTAATTCTTCATCAGAAAATATTAGATAAGTTCCTTTAAGCAGCCAATTTGGCTCTAAAAACAAAAACTCTCCAAGAAAAGGGTCGTGTTCAAAATAGAGAATTATACCAATTGTATGAAAATATTGTGCTATTTCTTTTTGTTCATATTCGTCTGAAATACCGCATTGATTGCAAAGCTCAACATACTCATTATCGTACTTAATATAGTTCTTATATTGATTTTCCATAATTAAAGTACGTAGTTCTTTCCATTTATTGGGAATCTCCTTATTAACTACCTCAATGCATGCAATTTTTCGATTAATCTCATCAATCATATTAATAAAACGCTTGTCCTCTTGAAATGCAAAATCAACTGAAAATTCCTTCATATTCTGAGCTATTTCAGGAAAATTTTCTCTGTATAAATTTCTATTAAAACTTGTAATCGTTTTACAATTTCTCTCATTAAGAACAACAATAACAGGGCTCTGTACATCATTTTTATAATTCTTGCCAAGCAATTTAATTATCTTAAACCAGTAATCGAAGTTTGTAAGCTCTCTTCTATCATCAGCTAATAAAACATAAATAGTATCACACGTTAGAAAAAACTGATGAAGAAAATATTGAATGGGTTGTCCACCGAAATCCCAAATATTAACTCTGTATTCAGCATTCTTAAAAATAAATTTATATTCACTACAAACTTCAATACCAACAGTTTCGTATTCTTCTTGTGGTACCTCATATTTGGGATTACACATTTTTTTCATCAAAGTTGTTTTTCCAGCCCCCGGTTCTCCAACTATTATCATTTTTGCTTCATACAATCTCTCAGTCCCCTGGTCTTCAATTTGTTTAAAATAACTGAATATAGAAGCTAATCCTTGCTCGATAATTTCTATTGGTGGTTTTATTAAAGGATTACCAAATACAATGGTACTAATATTGTCTGATTTTCTTATTACTTCAAGCTGAAAAAAGGACTTATCTATGAGTTTTATATTATTATATCGTAAGCTTATTTTTTTTAAACGAGTTAAATAGCTTAATAATGACACATCCTCAATTTCATTATCATCTAGGTATAGAATTTCTAAATCCGAGTATTTATTTAAAAAGTTTATATCTCTAATGTTAGTATGTGATAAGTCTAAGAAGGTAATTCCTTTCATATTTTCTGCACTTTTTATTTTATCTAACACTGCGTTTGATAAACTAACTTTTAAATATTGGATTCCACCGCCACCGGGGAAATATTCTTCCATATCAAATACTATATAATTAATTAATTCGATGACTCGGGGAT
>WJKD01000286.1 GCA_014729315.1 Promethearchaeota archaeon
AAATTCTACTTGCAAAGTTCCCGTAAATTTCCCTATTAAAGTGGTATCTGTAAAAATCGTAAATAAGAATATGATTTCAAAAATTAAAGCGAAAACTATCCAAATAAAATATAAATAAAATCTTATTTTTTTCCTTACATTCATTAAATTTGTCATTGCCATTATCCAGCAAAAAGCAGTAAATGGGACTATTCCAAGATTGATGATAAAAAATAATTCCTCACTTAAAGTCGAATTTATGGTAACTATTAAAATGAACTTTACCGCTACGGCAATCCAAGGAGCAGCTAGTCCGATAAAAGCAATTCCAACTAAAATTAATTCGATTTTTTTAAATTTTAGATATTTTAATGCGATTATTAAAGCAATAATTAGCGTGATAGTGGAAAAAATAACGCTAAAGATTCCTTGTAAATTTTCTTCTAATGTTAGTACCATCTTATAACACCTTCAATTTATTTAAATATAACAGAACCAAGTTTTTGGAATGTGGATCTTTTAATTTTATTATCATATTATCATATATAATGTTTATTAGAATTTTCAAATTTCTAATATACTTAAGAAATGATATCATTTACGAAGAATTTTTTTCGAGACAATATGTAAAATTGATAGTATTGTCGTAAAAATTGTATTTAACCAAGACTTATTAATTAGATTCTATATAACTATAGATTAATATATTCTAAGCAATTTCTTTTTAATCTTTAATCCGATAACAATTGAATTCTTATACCTATCAAAACTCCTTGATATGATAAGAATAAAAAAATAAGAAAAAAAGTCTATACTAGTTGCTCTTTCACGAGATCTAAGAACGGTTGAATAGAAATAAATGGCGGAACGCCAGCTAATTCGTGGGTCTTAACTAAACCAAGTTGATAGGGATCCATTCCAAAAGATAGACCTAACAATTGTGTAAGATAAATGACCGGGATCTTAAAAGGTTCGCCGATTACATCTTTATAAATGTTATTCACTTCCATTTGGCCGAGATCAAGCTGTAAATGACAGAAAGGACAAACATCGATGATAATATCAACTTCAGCATCTCTCATATTCACTAATTTCTCGCGAGTGAAATCAGCAGCAACTTCTTTAATAGCACTTCTTACAGCACCTCCAGCACCACAACACATGTATTTGTCTTTATAAGGTATACTTTTTGCTCCGGTTAACTCGACAATTTCGTCAAGAAATGTAGGACATTCGTATTGTCCGTCCCATGGTCTTTTGTCGCTTGGTTTCAAAATATGACAACCATAGTGAACCCCAACTCGAAGATCGGTGAATTTATGCTTTATAAAATCTTTAATATAATCTATTCCCATGTCTTGGTATAAAGCTTGAACAATATGTTTGGGTTCGAGGTTTCCTTTATATTTTCGACCAATTTTTGCGAGATGTTCATTCACTTCTTTTTTCAATTCAGCTTCGTGTTCAAGTTCGTACCACGCATCTCTAAGAGTACCATAACATCCATTGCATCCTGTGATTGGGCTGACGCCCATTTCTTCTGCAATCGAAATGTTTCTCGCTGCTATAACAAGCCAGGTCGGAATGTGGAATGCCCTAAAGACCCCTGGGGCGGGACAGCAAGAAGCTCCTTGCATATCCAACATTTCAGCTCCTAAAAAATCAAAAACATTTCTTATTGAAGCCTCAATAAAAGGATATCTATTAGGAATAACACAACCTAAAAATAACCCATATCTCCATTTATATTCCGATTGTTCGCTCATTCTTCTGGTGCCACCTCAGCTTTTTTTTCAGCTTCTTTCGCTCTTTTTTGTTTTAATTTTTTGGCATGATCCATTAAATCCTTGAATCCGACTTCCTTCATTAAAGTTTGACATTCTTTTACTGCGTCAGGATGCGAATGGACTGTTGGGGGTAATGGTGGTAAGCCATAAGATTCCCTTAGATCCTGCCATTTTTTATTTGCTTCACCATTAGCAGGGACTCCATGGCCTGTTTCGTAAAAAATATCGTTTGCTAATCCAAAATGAGAATCTAGAATATATCCTTCTTCGACAGCTATATTTCGAAGTTTGATTATCATATCGGTTACGGGAATATCTCTAGGACATCGTTCGTAGCAGTAATAACAAGTTGAGCAAAACCAGATATCAATATCTGAAAGAACTGACTCGTCACCTGTCAATGCTTTTCGAATTGCGCTTCTCGTTCGATAGGCTGTTCTACGACCCGATGGACACCCGCCCGTGCAAGTACCGCAGTTAATACATGCTCTTATTTTTTCCAAGCCCGCGTCTACAAATTTTTGAGAAATCTCTGAACTAATTGATTTTCCTTTCGGTCTTTTTATGTATTTTTCAACATTATCGCTCATGTTATCATCAAATTTTATTCTGTTTTTCAATCAATAGGTTTAACTTATCGAATAACGAGTTAATCTTTATTCGTTTCGTTTGATCAAACGTTGAGTTAATAAACTTATGAAGGTAAAAGAAGATTTGAATAAAAATTTAATCTTCTATATTTCATAACCAATTTCCCGTTAAAGACTAATAATAATATCAATACATTTTAAAAAGAGTCATTTCTTATCGATAGACATTTCTGTTCGCTTACTCAGCATGTATTGAAAAATCGGAAGTCTTGTTCGAAAATCAATTTAGCGATCTAATAATTCTGTCGATATTTGTTCAATTTAGATGTTTTATAAGCAGTAATGATAATCTTCTTATTTTCTTTAGTTAGATACACTACTCTTAAAAGTTGAGATCCAATCATTTTTTAAGCAATAAAATAACTTTCGGATTTGATTATACTTTCGGGATTATCCAATGCATCAGCGACTTCTTCTTTACTTATATTTCTTGCTTTAATATGAAGCAAAGCATGCTTAGTGAATTTTATGGACATTCTATTATCATGGGGATGATTTCTTCTTAATGGA
>WJKD01000287.1 GCA_014729315.1 Promethearchaeota archaeon
TTCGTCAACTCCAAAAAGAATTTCTTCAAATTTAGAAAACTCCTCAAAGTATTCCATTAGATTTTTTACTCCAAAATCAAACTTCAATTCACCTTTATCTCTCGTATCTTTATTTCGAAGTAATTTTATCGCATTTCTTACGAAATAGGGCCATAATCTCCTAAATATGAAATTTCTCTCTTTCATTTTTTCCGCCCTATCATCATTATCATCAATACTTAGATATCTTCCAAGAATCTGATACAGTGTTGTTTTCATCTTTGAATCATGTTTACCTTTTTTATAAATAGCTATTTTAGCGTATTTTACTTTATCGCTAAAACCTTCGAGATTTTCGTCGTAGAGATTTAACGCGCCAACATCCTTAATAAATTTTATTTTTCCTTTTTTTAAAAGTCTCCGAAAATGTCTCAACAACGAATTATCGTCTATAGGTACTGTTCCGTTGTGATTTTGAATTCTATTAGGATTATTCATGTCTATGTCGTGAAATATAATGGATTTAGTATTATAAATTAAATTATATTTTTCCTTAAAAAAATAACCTAAATTCCATAGATGAAATCTTTGGAAATTTTCTCTCCATAAAGAGCAAATGAAATTTTAAATATTATTAAAAAATCTAATAAACTTACGAGCTTCAAAAAATACTATCCATTAGATTAATAGAAAGAAAAACAGCGCATAAAGATAATAATTAAGAGAGCATTTTTAATATTACACCGAAGTTAGCATAATGGAAGAGCGATTCATATTACAGAATCCTTATTCATTATAGATCTATCGATAATCCGTTACTTTTCATTGTTTCCTGGAACTTATATTTAAGAGTAAAAAAATTTTAAGAATTTCAATAAAACTCAATTTGAACATAATTTATTAACGAAATTAGGGATTTAAAAGATAGAAATCAAATAAATTAATAGCTTAAGTTTTGTATTTTTTACTTTTTCGTTACATAGATCTGGGCTCACATCCTTTAAATGTATTTGGATCTCCTCTATCAATATGAGTTTAACATCAACACGCCCCGCATTTTAACGATAAGCGGGTACTCTGACACACAAATCGGATCCCCCTCACCGTCCTTAGCGAGTCTTCGCGAAAATAATAGAGGAGGTCGGCGACCGACTTTCCCGACGAGAACTGCTCGTCAAGCCAGAGAAGAAAGCGTTCAAACTCGAGATGACGATACGCCCGTGCTTCCCTCCCCTTCGTGGATAGGTCTGCGTCTCGTCCAAAACACCGCCCGAACGCCCCCATTAACCGGTAATATTCGAGAAATGTGGACGAAAGCAAGCATAACGTCAGATAACGGAGGATCCCGCGCTTTTTCCGGAGGTGGAAGTCGGAGAGCCCCAGCTCCTGCTTTGAAAACTTGTAGTCCGTTTCGATCCCCCATCTAAGGCTGTATTTCTCCGCGATCTCTTCGGACGAGAGGCGCACGTCGTTGGAAACCAAAAAACACGAGACCTCACCCTTCTTTTCGGGTTTAATGAATACTACCTTCACGTCGCCCATATTTGAGATCGGAAGGATTGCGCTATAGAAATACGCTGTATCATTCTTTTCACCGTTTTCAAAAATACGGCATACGAAATCGGAGGGTCGGAGCACGCTCGCAGCGTATTCTTTTAAACTCATATCTAAACCCTTTACTACTCTATTGGACTTCGCCCTGCTGACGTATTTAAACCCGTGGTTCTCTAACAGCGCCGTCACGTCTTTTGCTAAGAACCACGAATCGAAGGTAAAATACGGCTGGATTTCGGAAAGCGAGGGGACGGTGTCGATAAGATTAGTTATCATCTGACAGGCGAGCTCTATTTTGGTCTTAAATTGGTCGATCTCGTTCCGCTCGAGGAGATATTTCTTTCGCACGTAGATTTTCTTGAAGAAGTTGTAATTTTTACCGTTGTCGCAATAGTTCATGCTGACCAGAGAGAGCCCTTGCTTCATCCTAAACGTGCAGTGGTCAAAATGCTCGCCGACCAAGTCCATTTTCTTTCCGGACTTCTCTAATAGCGTGTCGTCAATGCAGATTACGCCCTTCGAGGTCATCGCGGTTTGCCGATAGCTCTGCATTAAGAGCGCCCTGTTCACGTCCATTTGTTCCACCTCGCAGCCCCAATCGCTCTTCGTGAGGAAGCGATTTAAACTACTCTGGTCGCGAGACTCGAGCAGCGACTCGGCGATAGAGTAGATCGACTTATGCACCAGACCCGAAACGAGCCCTTGGCAAATCCGTGCTGCATTGGAGAGTTGGGCGTCGGAAAACGCGGGATTGACGTCGCGAAGAAAGTTATGTAGCGTCCTGTCTTTTGTAAAAAGAGGGATAGTTTGCATCATAATCCTTTAGGTTCTAAAACATTTTAGAAAGAGCGAGATTTTCCGCTTTCCGGCGTGTTTATATCGCATCGTCAAAGCGAAAAATCTCGTGTGTTCACATGTTATGGGGATGTTATCTGGGGCGGTTTATAAAGCGACGTGTGGTCCCGGTGATATGTCATCGACTTAACCGTTCCCGGAAACGGCGCACTCGCGTCCACGCACCCGTACAGCGGGGTGCGTCTCGTCCTAACCTGTTTTTCGGACGAGTTTTGATGTTACGCGGCGGGATTATGGGGTTCTAATTGCCCGAAAACCACGATCTAAAGCTAAATAAATGAGCGATCATTACAATTTTACAAAACTTAAGTTAATAGATTAAAAAACGGTGAAAAATAACGACAGATGAGGGAGAAGTCGTCATGATTATGGGTTATCCGGCGATCGGTAAATCTCGATACGCTCAGCGCTTTATAGAAGAGGGCTATTATCGACTTAACAGAGACGAGCAAGGCGGAACGCTCGAAGATCTTGTCGTCCTCATGCAGGAACGGTACGAGACGGGAGAACGACTTTTTGTGTTGGATAATACATACATGACCAAGAAATCGAGAGCATCAGTAATCAAATGGGCTCAAAAGCGCAAACTTCCCGTAAAGCTCGTCTGGATTACAGCTCTTAAAAAGAAGGGTGCTCCAGAACCAATTGAAATCGCCCAATTCAATGCGTCAAAACGGATGATCGATACATACGGGAAGCTTTTAACCAGCGAAGAACTCAGAGAAATAAAAGACCCTAACATGTTTCCTCCTGCGGTCCTTTTTGCTAATCGAAAAAAGTTTGAAAAGCCCGCGAAAGACGAAGGATTTGATACTATTGAAGTTATCCGCTTTAAACGAGAGATGGACAAAACGATCTATAAAAA
>WJKD01000288.1 GCA_014729315.1 Promethearchaeota archaeon
CCTGATCAGTCCATGGTGAATTTGATTTTGAAACTGCTCCATTCGCTGACAGAAGATCCCAATACCGTCCTCCATTGCTCCATTGCCGGCGGCAGAAAAACCATGAGTATTTACTTTGCGTACGCGCTGCAATTTTTCGGAAGGGAAAATGACCGGTTGTACCATGTGCTGGTTCACCCGGAAGAATTCCAGAATCACCCGGATTTTTATTACATCCCGCCAAATCCGGAAATTCTCGAAACTACGGATAGTAGGAAAATTTCTACAGAAAACGCATCTATCGATATGATTGAAATCCCCTTCATCCGGCTCGGTGCGAAACGGGAATACATCTTCGGCGATAAATGGCTATTAACTTACGAAGAAATGGTCCGCCTGACCCAGGCAAAAATTGAGCAACTACCGGATCTGCCGCAGCTCATTATTGATTTGAAACGAAATAAAGTAACCATCGGTCTGCGAAAAATCCACCTTTCGCCTATCGAGCTGGCGACATACTATTACTATGCGGAGCGCAGCAAATCACGGCAGGATACTGTTCCAATTAAAGATTACGAACAATATTTCGAGGCTGCCGATGGCTACTATTTTCAAAGCGATGGTTTGAAACGAATCATCGACATCTACCGGAATTTGGTATCTGTCGGTACGTATGACAACTTCATCCGGTCGCTGGACAACGGGAATCTCCCCTTTGACCGTGCATGTCAGCACTTTTCCCGCATCAAACGCAAAATCCGCCACGCACTGCAAAACGATGATCTGGCAGAATATTACGTCATATCCGCGGTGGGTGCATACCGCAAATCGTACGGCATCAAACTGGACAAATCCAAAATAATACTCCGATAACTGCCAACGGCTTTGCTGATGGCAAAGTTGTAGCAAGGTTGTGTTCATTGAAAATATCACATTTATTACTTATTATATAACTCGAATTCTGCACTAAATTTATAGGAGGTTTAATGAAAGAATTGAAATTCAAAATAATAACCCCAATGTTCCTTGGCGATGCAAGAGGGGCTTCAACTGAATTGCGACCGCCATCAGTCAAAGGAATGCTACGATTTTGGTGGCGGGCGATTAAAGCTTGCGATGAAAAAGATTTAAGAAAGGAAGAAGCTAGAATTTTTGGCTCAAGCGAGGAAGAAATTGGAAGAAGTAAATTTAGAATTATTATAAAAGATAAAATTGTTGAACATGACACAAAAGATTATAAACTCTTACCGCATCATGAAGGAGGAAGAAATTGCCCTTACTGCAAAAATAAAGGAGATGGATTTTGCCATAAAGGGAGGACCTTTTCAGCGATAGTTCCAGAGACATCCTTTTCAGTATTAACAGATGCCGATGAAAAAATCCAACAATTATTCCACATATCATCAATCCTTGGCGGCTTAGGAAAACGATCACGAAGAGGTTTCGGCAGTTTTCAGAAAGTAGATTTCGAGCAAAATTTTCGAAATGTAGAGGAAGTATTAAAAGTAATTAAGAATCTTTTAAATGGTATTAATAATCAATATAACCTCAATGGCAAAATTAGTTTAATGAATACCCTAAAATTGAATTATCCTTATATAAAAGAAATTGAGATTGGGAATTCTTATCTAAATTCTAATGATTTACTAAAAAAAATTGGAATAACTTCTCATGAAATGGCAAAGAAATATTCTAAAGGAGACTCCCTTGGATTTGCACAGCGGAAAAATCGTTTAGCATCGCCAATTTATGTTTCAACCATAAAATTAGACAATCAATATTTCCCCATTATTACCACTCTTAAAACGGCTTTTAAAAACGATTGGAAAAAAGTAAATACTAAACAACAAAACGAATTTAAAAATATAATTTTAAAGAATGAGGCAATTGATGAATAGTAATAAATATTTATTGATCTTTACCATCGGCCCCGTACAATCTTTTATTGCTCAAGCAAGAAAAACAAGAGATTTACATGCTGGAAGTCTATTGCTATCGAAATTAATAAAAGATGTTGGCAATGAAGCGATAAAAAAATATAACGCTACACCACTATTCCCCGCCAGAAAGCTTTTTGAAGAAAATGACATTATAACAAAAAATGAAATTTCATCCCTTCCTAATAGATTTGTAATGTTCATAGACAATGCAAATGCTGGAAAATGTTTAGAACAATATGCAAGAATCCAGTTTCGCATCAAGATGCTGAATCACATATTCCAAAATAATAATTGTCCTTCATCCTGCTTAAGCCAGGTTGAAAATTTTCTACAAATCTATTGGATTGTATATCCCATTGCTGGTTTGTCTTATCTTAGTGCCTATGAAAAAGCAAGCCTACAACTTGGAGCAGTAAAAAATACTAGGATATTTCAACAATCCAGTGAAGTTGGCCGGAAGTGTTCGCTTTGTGGAGAGCGTACAGCTTTTTTTTATTACTCTTCTCATAGGAATGCAAATAAAAAATTAAAAAGCGGACATTTTTTACATCGATACTTTGCATTAGATGCAGTCAATTTAAAAAATAAAATAGATTTTGGATTTACTGAAGGTGAAGGACTTTGTACGATTTGTTATTATAAACGATCATTCGAGGATAAAAGAAAAAAGTCCTACTACTATTCCACAGCTAAAATCGCATTACTAGATGCTCTTAATTCTATCAAAGAAAGTATGGCAAAAGAATACGAAAAAATATTCAATAATAAATTTGATGAACAACTTTATTTTGAAGAAAATTTGACTAAAAGTTACTTTACGAAGCAAGACATTCCGCTGTCAATTTTAACAAAAGCCCAAAACGGGCAGAAAAAGATTGTAACCGCAATAAAAGAACAAAATCAGGATTTGACAAAATATTATGCTCTAATAATACTTGATGGCGATAACATGGGCAAATGGTTCTCTGGACGATGGCTCTATGACAAAGAAAGACTTGAAGATTTTCATAAATTTGTGACAAATGAACTCACCAATTATGCAGCAAAGGTTCAAACAGATTATGTGACTGACAAACATGGGCAACTTGTCTATACTGGAGGCGACGATGTTTTAGCCTTCATCAATCTGAATCATATTTTCGATGTAACTAAAAAGCTATTCAAAAATTTTCCACGATTTAACAACAATGAATCAATAAAAATAAAAAGTGGTAAATCTGCACATCCATCTTGTGGAATTGTGATTGCTCATTACAAAACGCCTTTATCCGAAGTGCTCAAGTGGGCAAGAATGATGGAAAAAAAAGCAAAAGGTTTGAAGGATAAACATGGGATCGGGGTTGCTGCTATAACTCATTCGGGCACAATTAAGCAATGCATATTTAAATACAATCCTCATTTCAATACATTTAAAAATATTGTATTTGGATTTAAAAATCATTACTCTGACCGATTTATTTTTGTTCTAAAAGAAGAATTTTTTAAAGTGTTTGAGAACCAGCAAATACCAAGTTACCAAACAAGTCAACATATCGATATGATTTTGACCGAATTAAAACGATTGATGATGCGGAGTAAAATTAAAAAGGACAAAGCTACTACTGATTTTATTAGAGATAGAGCAGAAGATGTACGACCTCTGCTGGTTCAACAGGTGCAAGAAGAAACTTCTATCGATATAAATAACTTTATATCCTTTTTTGAAATTGCCAGATTTTTATCATCAAAAATAACAAAAGAGAGGTAGCGTAATGAAATTAAGAATCGTACCCAATGACACATTATTTTTTCGAGACGGAAAACCGTTTTCAATGGGGGACGAAACCTGGGCTGATGGTATTTTCCCGCCTAATCCGTCCACTGTTTACGGTAGCATTCGTACTAAATTTATCACTGAGAATGGCGGATTGAGCAAGTTTTTGAAAGATAAAATGAAAAATAAAATCGGTACTAAATTTGAAGTCCCTGAAAATGGCTTCCAGATAAAAGCCATCTTCCTTGGTTTTTCAGAAGAGACATCGGCTATAACGGACCGTTATTATTTCCCCGCGCCGCTTGATATTGCCTGTTTAAAAGATAATGCCGATTATATTTTGCCTTTGAAACCACTGCCCAAAGCAGAAATCAAAACATCATGTCCCTTGCCGCAAATTATTTCAGCAGAAAGCATTCTTGAAGAAATTGAATTACCACCCAAAGCATTCATCCATGAAACTGCATTCTACGATAGATATTTTGAAGGACATTTTTCCAATATCCGTTTAACACGAATCGAGGATATTTTACTTCAGGAACCGAAAGTCGGAATTGGTAGAGACAATTACACCCGAACGTCCGAAGAAGCGATGTTATATCGTGTTGGGATGAACCGACTAAAACCTGAATGGTCGATTTATGTCGAAATTTCAGGACTGGAAAGACATGATCTAATATCAAATGATGGCGATACTACTCTCATCAAATTAGGAGGTGAAGGAAAAACAGCTTCGACTTCAATAGTCGATTTTAATGAGGAGGCAAAGAAACCTGAAGAACTTGAATATTTAAAAAACTCAATTCGGGAAAACAAACAATTCAAAATTTATTTTATGACACCAGCCATCTTTAATAATGGTTGGTACCCTGATTTTATTGGACAAAATTTTTTTATGAACGATTTCCCTCAGATAGAAATGATTGCAGCAGCAGTTGGAAAACCTGATCATATTGGTGGTTGGGATATGGGTAACAACGAACCCAAGCCCATGCGTCGGGCAATTGCTGCAGGCTCGGTTTTTTTCTTTAATATTCACGATACTAACAAGTTAAATATCGAACAAATTATCCAACAATTTCATCGACAAAACTTTGGTTATAACACAGCAGAGGGTTTTGGCCACTGTTTAATGACAATTTGGAGGTAAAACCATGAATAATGATATTCCTAAAACGCAAATCTGTTTTTCTACAGAAAACCAGATGGTCAATTTAATTTTAATTCGAATGCTTAAGCCTCAGCAGGTGGGATATTTTACAATTACAAATTCAAGCAAAAATGATAAATGGGATAATAATTTAGTAAACGTATTAGGGAATGAAATACTAATAAATATCCCTGTATCTGATCAGGATGTTTTAAATATTGAAAAATTGAAAGAGATAATGCTAAACAAATTAGCGGAAAAAAATTTGATAGATAAACAATTATTATGGAACATCACTGGAGGACAAAGATATTTTGTCGTTGCTGCCTATGATTTATTTCGTGACCGAGTCGGTGACGTTATTTGTTATTTAGAAGGGAATAAAAATGAAATTACTCTTCTAAGAAATGAGGAAGATGGAATTCGAAAGTTGCCAAATATAACCAGTGATATAGATATTACTATCGAGGAAGCAGTTAAATTGATGGGATTCAAAGAGGGAAAGGCTGAGCCTGATTGTTTAATCAAGTTTAAAAAAGAAGCGCCTGAATTTAGAATAAAGAAATTCGATCCTGAAAACTATTTAACCTTTTTTGAGAAATTTTTGGGAGAAGAAGGCTTACGGAAATTTTGCTTACAAATGAACAGGACAAACGATAAGAAAGATAAATATCTTGATGAATTTAAAAAACTAATAAAAGAAAATTCACTGGATAATATATGGGAGTTACTTGGTGCTAATAAATTCGGATCGTTTGGAAAAGTATTTGAATTTATGGTCGGCGCAAAAATTTTTGACATTATTAGCAGTACTCAAAAACATAATATAAGTGAAATTGCTATATCAAGAGAAGTAACATTTGCAGATAAGAAAAACAGTGATGAAAATAACACTAAATTTTATAGCATTGATGAATTCGATATTGCGATATTGACAAGGAATGGCAAATTTATTGTTTTCGAATGTAAAACAGGCAATATGGCAGGCGATGTTGCTAAAAGCCATCGTTATTCAACTTATGCTATTGGAGGTGTTTATGGATTACCAGTATTGTTGGTTCCTCTTACCAGAACCGAAATTACAGATTTAAACGAAAGCAGAGCAGAAGACGACATAAAAAATTTAAAAAGAGCAATAAATGCAGCTAAAAGAGCACAGTTAGAGGATTGGAGTATCGATGAAATTGAAAGTAATTTAATTCAAAAATTCAATTTAATCAACGAAGAGAATAAAACTGAAAAATAAAATGATTAGGAGGTTATCATGTTCAAAATAGCAAAACCATTTTTTCTCCATGTTATTACACCACTTCATGCAGGTACTGGTATGGGATTAGGTGCTGTAGATTTACCCATTCAACGGGAACGTCACACAGATTATCCAAAAATTGAAGGATCAAGTTTAAAAGGAAGTATTAGAGAAGTATTTGAAGAATTTATAACCGAAGATGGCAAAGTAAATAATGAAGAATTAAAAAATCATTTTAGTGGCTTAGAAGATAAATGGATTACAGAGAAAGATGGAAAGAAAGAAGTAAAAAAAAATAAAGACAAAATCGATCTTACAAAATATGATCAGGCACTTTTTCTTTCTTTTGGTCCAGAAGATGAAGAAAATACCCATGCAGGGGCGCTTGGCTTCACTGATGCTCGGCTGTTATTTTTTCCTGTTAAATCCATGAAAGGCGTTTTCGCTCGCATCACCTGTCCTTCAATTCTAAAACACTTTTTGGATGATTTAAAATTATGCAAAAATAATAATAGCATTAACACAAATGAATTAGATGAATTGACGATACCTTCAAATTCTGATTTGCTGAATTCAACTGATTCAAAAAGTAAATGTATTGTATCGGGTGATTCACTAACAATTAAGAAAATTGACAATAAAATTGATAAGTTTGTTATTTTAGAGGAATATGCTTTTAATGTCATTGACAATGATATTAAACAATTAGTTAACTTTCTAAAAAGCAATACAGGTGTCAATGATATTGATGAAAAATTGGTCGTCCTGCATGATGATGATTTTCGTGATTTTGTGAATTTATCGACCGAAGTCATCACCCGCAACAAAATAAGCAACAAAACTGGTACTGTTGCCAAAGGACAGCTCTGGACCGAGGAATATCTTCCTTCTGAAACCACTCTCTATTCATTAGCATTAACGAGTCCTGTATTTCAGGAGAAAGAAGAAGATAAAGGTGTTTTTCAAAAGAGAAATGGTAAAAGCGAAGAAGGACTGGTGATTGAATTTTTTGAGGATGGTATTCCAGAAGTAGTTCAAATTGGTGGTAATGCTACTATTGGCAAAGGACTGGTTCAAATTAACAAGTGGAAAAGCAACAATGAAAATGAACAAGCGTCTCAGTCTCATACTGAAGAACCATCTAACTCAGAAGGAGGAAAAAATGAGTCAAAGTAATACATACAAAGGCATTGAACGGGGGAGAGCACAGTTTGCTTATGAATGTGTAGAGAAAATTATTAATGATGGGCAGTTTAAGCATGAATCTGAATACAAATCTTATGTAACTAATGTACCGATGTATATTAAAACAAATGGACTTGGGGCTGCCCTGACATTTGTAAATGCTAAGAAAACGGATGATAATAAGAAAAAAGGATATGCTTATTCAAAAATTTATGAACACACCTTTGAATATATTCAGAAATTCGCTAATCACATTTTAAAACTAAAAAAAGAACATAAAAAACATATGGTGAAAAGTATTATCAGTCTTGATTCTCCTAAATATCGAGCACTTACTATAGAAATACTCGCATTTTTTAATTGGTTGAGAAAATTTGCTGATGGCCTAATTGAAGAAGAAAAAACTGGAATAATTGAGGAGACAGCAAATGATTAAAAAAGGTAAGTTAGTAATAAAAGATGTTAGAAAAGGCAAGATTTATCTTGTGCAATTGATAAGCAAAAAGGGGAAGCAGTATACAAAACCCATTTATTTTCATACCTTTCCCGATTCTATGAATGGGAAAGACTGCGAAGTTGGAATAGAAGGTGATCGAATCGTTTCAATAATAATAGATGGAGAGAAATTTACTCACCAACAGGCAGGTTCTAATAATATGCAAATAAAACAAGTTGAAATTCATGATTCATTTGATGTCAGCAAAACAATTTTACCAAACGATACAAAGCATGTTCTAAACTTTATTAATGACATCGACAACTTTTCCTTAAAATTAAATAAAGCAGCAAGATTTGAAGAACATGAAAAAGATGCTTCAAAGAGTAAATTTGAATTCTTCAAAAATAAAAAATATCAAATTATTCCAAATTTTGGAAATAATGAATTCGACAAAATTAGCAAGGATTACAAAAGCAACATAGCAAATTTACTCATGATCTTTGAATCTCTGCAAATAAACTCTTATTGGCGATTGATCATTGGATTAGGAAATGAATCGGTCTATGAAACTGGAATTACACTTCATCATATCTATGGTTTTCCATATATCCCAGGCAGCGCAATTAAGGGGATTTTACGAAATTGGATTATTGAAAAGGAATTTAATAAATTAGAGGGAAATAAAAGTGAAGGCGCTTACCATGATGAAGGATTTTGCCGTATCTTTGGTAGTCCTAAAGATAGTGTATTAGGAGAGCATGTCGGTTCGCTGCATTTTTTCGATGCATACCCGATTAGTGAGCCAGATGTTGAATCCGATGTAATGAATCCTCATTACAGTAAGTACTATGCAGACAAGACAAATAAAATCGCACCAGCAGATTATCATGATCCAAAACCCATTTTCTTCCTGACAGTTAAAAATGCTTCATTTGAATTTATTTTCGGAATAAAAGGGAAAGATGACAAACCTGTTCAAGGGGAAAAAATTAAGGGGAATCCTTTGGAATTGGTTCAGGAATGGCTACCAAAAGCGTTATCCGAACACGGTATCGGCGCCAAAACTGCCGTTGGTTATGGCTACATGGGATAGCAATTTCTAATGAACAAAAAGCCACAAATATTTAAAATTTGTGGCTTTTTTTTATATTAAAAGGAGCTTAATTATGTCTCTCTCTCAAAACCTCCAAAACAAATCCCTCCGCACTGAATTCAAAATTCGCGGGCTGGATCCGTTTGAGGTGATTGATGCATCGCCGGAGGATGTTGAATTGGAGAATCGTAAACTGGAGCGGCTGCTAAAATGGGTGCTGGCATATTCGGAGCTTGGCAGCCGGAAGGAAATGGAAAAACGCGGGTACGAATTGCCGCCGTTTGATTATGATATCGATCCGGATGTGGATTGGCTGCGGTTTGAACGGTGGATGAACGGTGAAAAAATCCGGGGCACATACCGGGAGCAAATGGGATCGCTGAAGGAGTTTGCGTCACCGGATTCAATCCCGGAGGAGGAGATCGAGGCGGCTGCGCAAAAATTGCTGGGTAAATTTCATGCAATTCATGTGGAAGTCGATTTTGCGGACGAGGTTCCCCCGCGATTACTGTATGAATATTTATGGGATATTCTGGACGATGAATCGGAATACGTTGGTATTGGGGGCTGGCATATTGATGCGTGCAGCGGATTTTGTCCCGAATGCATCCGGCGCCCGTGGTGCGATGTTGGCGGATGTTGGGATGAAGATGAGACTGCCGGCAAAATGGTGCTGCCGGCTCAGGTCCGGCGATATGTTTCTCCCAGTCCGGTGTCACTGCAAATTTTGAAGAAGAATGAAAAGAAGTATGATATTGAATAAAAAGGAAAAAGCGTATGTTAATAAACCTATCCAATCATCCGGTTGACTCGTGGAGTGAAAGCCAACGGGAGGCGGGAATTCAGCAGTTCGGCGCTGTGGTGGATGAACCGTTCCCGGAAATCCCGCCGGAGCTTGAGCTGGATGAAATATCCAAAATGGCGGAAAATTACGTTGAAAAATGTACACAGATGATCAAAGAGGAAAGTGCACGAAATCCTGATTCAAAAAATGCCGTTCACGTGATGGGTGAAATGACTTTTGTCTATCAATTCGTGCAGAAGATCTCTGAGCAGGGCATCGAATGTCTGGCTGCCACGAGTCGGAGAATCGTTGTCGAAGAAAATAACGGCACAAAAGTGAGCCGGTTTGAATTTGTGCGGTTTCGGGCGTATACGGAAGAATTGTATTAGCAGGAGGATCATCCATGAAAAAATTTTTGAGACAGTTGCTCGTTTTATCACCCTTGTTATTGGTGATCTGCGTCGCAGTTTTAAAATGGCAGTTTCGATCATACACTGTGGCGATTCTTTTCATCGGTAGCGCCGTGTGTTTTGTAACAGGATTAGTCTGCGTACTTGTCGCCAGAGCTCGATTCAAATCCGAATTTAAGTCGCTGGCAGCGACTGTGGTTAGCTTGTTATCAATGCAGAAGTTTTTCGGATTTTCACTGGTCATTACTGCATTGCTGGCATTTACTTGGTTCATGGACTATGTGCGGGAGATTCCATTTCCAGGAGAATTGTCGGAGCTGGCAGTAGCGGGAGCGGTATTTTCGGCGTCGCTATTGTTCATGGTATCCGCAATCGTCATTTATTTCGAGAAACAGAAAGCAGATCAATTGGATTCTTTTGCTTCGATCACACCAGTGAAAACTCCGCATTTAATTATTATGCTGAGCAAGATGCAGCTCTCAGAAGAGTTTGAAAAATTTAAAGAACTAATCCCAAAGATTCAACGTTCGCCTGATTTTTTTCAAAAGAATTTCCCCAAATTGGCAAATTATAAATCGCGAGATCAGTTGGAGGAAATTGATAAGGATTATGGCGAACCGCTGGCTCCCTTTATTAAATTCATCCTGAAATCCAAACTTTATCCGCCGGTGCTTGCAATCTTTCATCATCTAGAGAAACTGGAACACCTCTGGATATTGGTTACCGAGGACGCGGGGAAAACAACCTTACCGGTTTTTAAACAAATTCTAAAGACGTTATTTAACTGGAAAGATTATGAGATAATTCCCGTCGCTGATCCGGATGATATAAACTCCGTGAGCCGGGTTGTGGATACTGTCTATACACGCGCAGAGGCTTCATTCAAACTGGATGAGCACGATGTAACGGCGGACATTACCGGTGGCACCGCCGCAATGACTGCCGGCGTTATCCTCGCATGTGTTCGGAGAATGCGACGGGTGCAATATCTACGGCAGAGTGACTTCACGCTCAGGTCGATCGACGTCACCGTCCGCAGCATCCCCAGGCTGTTCGATGAGTTGATCGATAAGCTGGAAGAAATTCGATTAAAAAATGATGAGGACAATAAAAAATCATGAAAACCCTTGTGTGTCTTGTCTCGCGCCAGGTCATGGCAAATTTGATACCTATCCTGACATTTAATATCGAAAAGATTGAATTGCTCTACACAAAAGAAGAAAAGCGATCCCATGAAAATTTGAAACGGGTGCTCGCGAACACCGGGCTCGGTTTTCATGTTAATGAACACCTGATCGATGCATACAATTTTGAAGGCATTCAGGAAAAATGTGAAGAACTGATAAATGAGAATAATGATATTTTACTGAACACAACAGGTGGTACAAAAGTGATGGCGTTCGCCGGATTTTCCGTATTCACGAAGCATAAGAAAAAAATATTTTACCTGGATTCATACAATAATAAAATAATACGCTTTAATCCCTATTCAGTCGAAGAACACCGGGTGAAAATTTCGCTGGACATTATGTTGGCTGCGCATGGATATCGCATTATCGAAAATCAGATCCATGAAGATATGCTGACCCGAAAGCCGCTGGTCGATTTTTTACGTCGCTTTTATCACCAGGTCGCGCCCACGCTGGCGCAATACCGTCGATTTGTATTTGATAAAAATTATAATTTCGCGCCGCTTTCAGTACCCGATTTAGGCTTTGAGATTAATCCTCTGGGACAGAGTAAAATGAAAGTACGGTTCATTAATAGTTACATAGAGCTTAAGGACCCGCGTTATCTGGATGGATTCTGGCTGGAAGAGCTTGTTTACTGGCTGATCCGAAACAAAGGCTGGGATGATATCCGTGTGGGCGTGTCCCTGGCGTATGAAGGGAGTGAGCAGGAAGCCGATCCGCTCAATGAAATCGATGTAATGGGGATAAAGAATGGCAAGCTC
>WJKD01000289.1 GCA_014729315.1 Promethearchaeota archaeon
CACCAAAACCCCAGTAAAGACGAGATCTTAGAATTCTTAGAACAGAAACTATCTATAGATTATACTTACGATTCTGGTTCGATTTTAGGTTCAATGTGCACGGAACCTCACAAGTTTGGAAAAAAAATTTTTATGAAATACGCAAGTAAAAACCTTGGGGATCCGGGATTATTTCCTGGGACGGCAAATTTAGAAAAAAAATTGGTAAGTGAGATAGGAAGATTATTTAACGGAGAAAATATAATAGGATCTATAACGACTGGCGGATCTGAGGCAAATATTGTTGCTATGCGAATAGCAAAAAAGCTAAGACCAGAAATAGCTCGCCCTGAAATAATAGTTCCCGCTTCTGCACATATGTCTTTTGATAAAGGCGCGGATCTAATGGGCGTAAAATTAAGAAAAGCCAAATTAAAGGATAATTACGAGTTAGATTTACACCATTTCAGGTCTCTAATAAACAAAAATACATGTGGCGTGGTCGGCATAGCCGGAACTACTTCCTTAGGATTAATAGATCCAATCGAAAAAATTGGCGAGATGATCGAAAATGAGGACATTTTCTTTCATATTGACGCTGCGTTCGGAGGATTTGTTTTACCTTTTCTCGAAAAAGTAAATAACAACATTCCAGTCTGGGATTTTAGGGTTGATTCTGTGGATTCGATAACTGCGGATCCACATAAGATGGGATTAGGGCTTATCCCATCGGGTGGATATTTTATAAGGGAAACTAGATCTTTCTTGGAAAAAATCGCATTTGAAATTCCTTACCTTGCGGGGGGAAATTTCAAACATTTACATCTCGTAGGAACAAGATCTGGTGCCACTGTAATATCTTTCTGGGCTATCCTCAAATATTTAGGAAGAAGCGGTTATGAAAAAATAGTTCGAAGATGCATCGAAAATACCGAATATCTCGTAAAAAGAGTTTCAGAGATAAAAGGCGTAAAACTAGCAGTTGACCCTCCGATGAATATCGTTGGAATCACTACAGAAAACGGAGATAGTATTTGCTTAATTGACGAAGAACTCCGAAAAAGAGATTGGATGCTTGGAAAGTTTGAAATTTTTAATTTAATTCGGGTGGTTATTATGCCACATGTTACTCAAAAACATTTATCTCTCTTTGCAGACGATTTAGAGGATATCGTTAAAAAAGTAATTAGGTAGTAGCCGCTTTATTCAGCCAATTTATCCCAAGATAATACGGGTATTTCTTTAAATTCTTTACCTATTCTCTCATTAATTAGGGCTTTTTTCTCCAAAATTAAGCGATCGGCAATATTGTCTTTATCGTATATAAAAAATAAATCTGCGTTCTCCCAGTCTTTTCTTTCGATTTGATCCAACAAGTTTTCGCATTTTCTAGTAATATTGACGAGAGCTTGATCAGGTAAGTTCGGATTGATTGTTTTATAATCTTCAACCGTTAATGGACCACCTGTACTTATAATTGTGCGGGGATCAGCGCCTAAATCTTTTAAAATCTTTTTTGAAGAATTGGCCGAGACCAGAATATAGTCTTTCGATTCTAAAATTTTTAAAATTTTATCTTTTGACGGAGATTTTGATTTTCTCTGCTTTTTAGTCGTATGACTTTCCAAATACTTTGCGAATATGGGATCTAATTTATTTTGTAGTTCTCTTAAAATAGAAATAAATTTATTACGTAAACCTTTGTTAAGATTATAATCGGGGACAATGTCTCTTATTATCAATTTTAAATCAATTAGATCGTCAATGGCAGCTAATAAGGTATTGATTTCTTCTGAATTAATGATGATATCACTCAATTGTTCTTTAGTAATTATTAAGAAAAACTAATAAAAAAATATATATTTAAGGTTTTGAATAAATTGTATAATTAGAGAATTTTTTGATGTAATTTTATTTAAAAGATTACAAATTCTGATGGCTAAGGAAAAAAAGAACAAACTGGGTATTAAAACCTCGCGTTACTTTACCAAAACCTGTTCCGCTTGCGGGTCAGAGTATCCGAATTGGTTCACTCATTGTCCGCAGTGCGGGAAGGAATGGTCAGTTAAGTTAACAAAAGAAGAGGAAGGGAAACGTACAAAAACGATCAAAATCGTTGTAAAAATTACTGAGGATGAGTTTAAGGAACCAATAAAAAGCACGAAATTAATATTCAGCTCTGATCAAGGTAAAACATGGTATCAAATGAAAATGGAGTTGAAAAACGATTTTTTAGTGGCAGAACTCGTTGAAGTTCCTGTTGGAACGGTTATTATTTATTATATTGAGGTTTTATTAAAAAATGATGAAAAATATATAGAAAATAACGACGGTAAATATTTTTATTACAAAGTAGGGACACCCACAGAAGACTCTGAAGAGTCTCCTCCAATGAATGAATCACAAGCTATTAATGAGAACATCAGAGAGGCGCAAGAGAGCCCAAAAACCTATGATAAAACTCAAGAATGGAAGCTTCAGAACACCCCACCTAATTCTCAAGAAGTTACTATTTTTGGATCTCCACAGACTGCAATCGATCCAGATTTAAAAATTTGCTCTCATTGTGGGTCAAAAATTAAGAAAATGTGGTCAATTTGCCCTATATGCGGAGGAAAAGTTTAATAAAACCGCTTTTTTTATAATTTCGCTCCGCACTTATTGCAAAAAGCGTATTCACCTGGGAGTTTTGCTCCACATTGTTTACATACGATATAATTCTTTTCTGGTTCAGGTGTTGATTGTTGAGTTGGTTGTACGGCTCTATTTGATATCTCTTGTATTTTACTATCCAGATCTCTCTCTATATCTTCGATGTTTGGAATGACTCTTAAAGAAGATTTTTGCTCTTTTTGCTCTTTCTCCTCTCCTTTTGGTGTAAAGGGAACAAAGCTTTTCTTTTCGGCGATTGGCTCGCTTTTTTTAGTTAAAGTACTAAATAACGATGGTTTTTCTTCTTCCGTTTCTGAAGTTTTTTCGGTTTGGGGACTTGGAACTTGTTCTTCAATTGATTCTGTTTTTGAGGATCCTACCGCTTGCATCTTCTCCTTAAGTTCTTTGGCTTTTCTTTTTCTTTCTTCGAGTTCTATTTCTTTTTCTTTCTCCTTTTCAGTATCAGTTCCAACGGCTTGCATTTTTTCCTTTAATTTAGCAGCCTTCTCTCGTTTTTCTCTTAATTTTTTCTCTTTTTCTAGCTTCTTCTTTTTCTTCTTTAACTTTTTTCTTTCTTTTTTCGATAATATCGTTTCGGGCATGTAATCAACTAGCGAGTCTGTGTCTTTAGCCTCTTCCGTGGCTTCTGATCCACCTGGAAAGAACAGATTTATGCTACTTGAGGTAGCAGTTTTTTCTTCTTTTTTAAATTCCTCTGGAGCGGGAGCCGGCTTAGGTCCACTATTCGCAAAAGGTATGGTTTTGGGTTTATATGTTGGACCTTCTGAAGTTTCTAACACGCTCGGTTTCGCAGTTATCGACGACGATTTTGTTTCCTCTCCACTTTTGTTTTGTTCTGAGAGTATTTCTTCAGGCATTTTGAATTCAAATCCATTAGAATTACTAGGTTCTTCTACAGATGGCGTTTCAATTGTTTTTTCAGTTTCTAAAGCAGGCTCAGGAACGGGAGGTGCTGAAAATTCGAATTCTGGTTCAGACTCCGCTGCATTTACGGGCTCGGGCGTTGTTTGAGATGTAGGTTCAACCCCAGATGGTGTTGAAAATTCGAATTCTGGTTCAGATTCGACTGTATTAACGGGCTCGGACATTGTTTGAGACATAGGTTCTGGAACTGGAGGAGCATCAAATTCGTATTCTGGTTCGGCCTCAAACGGTATAGAGC
>WJKD01000290.1 GCA_014729315.1 Promethearchaeota archaeon
AGTCAATATTGCATTATTTGATGTCGGAGGGTTTTTTAGTATTTTATCAATTTTATTTAGTCAATTATATCATTAGAGGAAAAATTAATGAGAAACAAAGAAAGTGAAGCTTCTTGTAGGGCAGAATTAACAGGAAATGAGATTATTCATGTTGATTGTGTAGATCATGTATATCCCGACGGCACGATGAGCTTAGACGGTATTTGTTTCAGCGTTAATCCAGGTGAAATCGTGGCAATATGCGGTCCTAACGGTTCTGGAAAAACTACTTTGTTGGAACATTTAGTAGGTATTTTAACTCCGAAAAAGGGGAGGATAATGATGTTTGGAAAGAGACTTGAAAAGAAGAGTTATAAAAAAGTAAGAAGAGTAGTAGGACTAATTTTCCAAAATTCCGACGATCAGCTATTCTCACCAACTGTGATGGATGATGTAATGTTTGGTCCAAGAAATCTGGGATTAAGTAAAGAGGAAGCATATCAAAAAGCCTATGATGCTCTAAAAACCGTATTTGGTAAGTTTCCTAAACATTTAGCAGACAAGATTCCTCATTATTTAAGCGGCGGAGAGAAAAAGTTAGTTGCCATAGCAGGAATCTTAGCAATGGAACCGAAGGCGATTGTTGCTGATGAAATCACAGCAAACTTAGATCCATATCATGGTCGACTTGTAGAGAATATTTTAATTAAAATGAAGGAAGAACTTGACATAAGTGTTGTATTCGCAACACATGACCTTAATATGGCACTAAGATTAGCAGATAGAGTATGTTTAATAGATAAGGGTGCCATAATCAAAGAAGGAACACCTAAAGAGATTTTTTTAGATGATGATATCTTGAAATTAGATTTAGAAATTCCCCAAATTTTAAGGATTTATCGAAATTTAAAACAATTTTTTTCCGATATTGCGGAGGACACAATTCCCAGAACAGTAAACCAGTTAAATAAATTGATCAATCGCTTGTTAAAGACAAATAATTTAAGCTAAATAAACCATTAATTTAATCTACTTAGACTCGTAGTTCTAAGTAAGATTTATAGAGAGAATTTAAACAATTATCGAGTATGAGACAAAATAAAAGATTTAAATAGTTTCATCTTTAACAGTCTTGATAACCTCGTAGGTTCTGTGCAATAATTCGTATGCGACCTCGGGAGGAGACCAACCAGATAACCCGCAATCAGGACCGGTGTATCTTAATCTATCACCATAATGATCCAAGGCAGTAATAAGATTTTTTCTAATTCGTTCTTTTGAATCAATCAGACCCATTGTTCCTTCAAATGTTTTTAATTCCTCGTAATTTTTTCCAGAATCTAAAGATTCGGCAATGATATTATCTATATTAGTCCGAGCGATTCCAACCCGTATATATTTATCGTGATCGTCAAGTTCGCGTTTAGGAATAATATTATTCGGATCGGAGGCGTATTCGCACGTTAGAACATCTATATTTTTTGCTTTCATGCAGATATCAGCGCGATTTAGGGTGTGAAGATGTATCTGACTGCTTACATCAAGATTCTCTAAGGATTTATCGAAAATAGTTATAATATCTTCGTTGGAAACATTTACGAGGTCGACATATCCGAAGGAAGGTTCGTCAATTGATATTACAGGTGTTTCCAAATATTTTGTTTGATAAAGTGAATTTTTGAGAAAAAAATTTACCGATTTTGCAAAATTAAGCGCAACATCTAAATAGACCGTAAATCCGTGCTTTTTCACATATAATTCAACTGGACCAGTAACACATAATTTTACTTTTAAGGATGTATTAGTTCGTTCGTAATATTCTTTCGCATATTTTTCAATTACATGCATTTCGGGGATAATAGCTTTAGACGATTCTATTAAATCAGGTTGAGTTTCGTAATCGGAAATTGGTTTTAAAAATTGAGTATACATATCCATATGTTGAGGAAAGTTGATGATCTCGACTCCCGCGTTAAGTTTTTGCTGAAAGGATTGTATAACAGGATGGTGAAAATAATTATGAATACCTCTATTTTCGAATATGTTTTCTTCTCTTATTAACCCATTATAAGCAATCCAATAGAATTTGTTGAACATTTCTTTATCTATGTATTCCGGCAATGGAAAACTACCTACATCATCATATTGTGGAAAATCTTTCACTCTGCTTCCCTCCATAATAGAATAGATTTATGTATAGATTATAATTCAGATTGGTTAATAAGATTTTAGTTATCTACTTTTTGAGACGCAGCAAGCAACTCGTTCATGCCGTTTATATGAAAATTTACGACCTCGTCTTTTGTACTTAAAATAGCCATATCCAATTCGATCGGCATTGGAATTTTAAACATACTCGTTTTCGAATCAATAACCACCAGTCCAAACACCTTAGGTAATTTTTCGCCCAAAATTTTGAATTTTTCTAAGACAAAACTGTTTTTAATTTCAATGTTTAGCAGTTTGGGACCTATTTTATCAAGATTTTGAAGGAAAAATTGAAAACGCTCAAAAATAGGATTTTTAAGTACATAAAATGTTCCATTCTTGATTTTATTACGTATTTCATCTAAATCTTCTTGGTTTTCAAATAATAATTTAATTTCTACACTGGATTCTTTCGAATTTATTACCTCTACAATCGATTTATTGTAATGCATAACCTGTATAAACATATTAATGTTTTCTTTAGCTGTATCTAATAACATATAAAGATATTTTTGTAGAGAGTTAAAACCCATTAGGCCAATAAAGGGTATATCACCGGTTTCCTCAGTATTATATATTTCTTCTATAATGTCCAAACATTTATCTACTTGATTTTCGATTTTTTCCTTTAAATCGATGAAATAATTTTGGATCCGCTCTTTAGGAAGTATACGGTATAATTTCTTATTTCCTTCTCGAACAATTTCTAAAAGTCCCTTCTCTTTCAATTTTCCGCAGACCCTATAAATTTTTGGCTGAGGAACTCCCGAGTATTCTGAAATTTCACTCGCACTTAATAGATTGTATTTAATAATCGTTTGTAGGACTTGTGCTTCGTATTGGCTAAAATCTAATTTTTGAAGGACAAAACCTTATATCATAAGGAATTTTACAAAGCACTAAATCGGGAAACTCAGTTATTTGGAATATATATTAAAACTAGATTAAGGAATTGTAAAATACTTAATGGAATCCATATCTCGGTTTTATTCCCACCATGTACCCGAATTATCTTCTACAAATATGATGCAGTTAAATTAACTAATATGATTTAAGATTACTAAAAATTTTAGATTAAATTAAAGTAAATTTTAATAAATTTGTTATCTCATACCTATTTTAAGAAGAGTAATCTTAGATAATGTGATGATAATCTTGGACGAGTCGCTAACAGATTATATTTTTCTTAGTAGATGTATCCCACTTCCATTATCGGCTCTAAAAGTCATCAAAAGCCGAGTTTCATTTGAAAATGTTTTAAAACTCACGCCCAAACAGTTTGAAACTCTTCTTGAAAGCTTTAAAAAGGTTGACCACATTTCAATTAGACAAATCAATAAAAAAGTGGAAAAGTTTTATAACCTGAATAATAAGAAAACCTTCGAATATATTCGAAAGCAACTTTCAATATGCGGTAAAAACAACATTCAATGTCTTAGTTATTTCAATAAAGATTTTCCGCCTATATTGAAATCGATAGGAAAACCACCGAAGTTGATCTTCATCCAAGGGGCTATAAAATCCGAAGATTATAAGGCAGTAGCGATCATTGGAACAAGAAACCCAACAAAATACGGTGAAAAAATGGCAAGAGATATTGCCAAGCGATTAGTGGAAGAAGGTTTCACGATAGTTAGCGGTTTCGCTCGGGGGATTGATACTATAGCAATGAAAAGTGCATTAGATTTTGGTGGCAGAGCAATTGGGGTTATTGCCTCGGGAATTTTAAACCTTTACCCAAAAGAGCATCAATACTTGGTTGAAAAATTGGTTTCAAACGGAGCTTTGATCTCGGAGAGATTTCCCCATAAAAATGTTTCGAAGCAAGCATTACAAATTCGAAATAGAATTACAAGCGGTATTGGACTAGGAAACATCTTTGTAGAAGGTAATGAACGCAGCGGAACCCGATGGCAATATAAATTTGGAGCAAGGCAAGGCAGACCTGCTTTTGCCGTTGAGCCAATTGATAATGATGTTGAACAAGCATTTATTCCAAATTGGATTGTCAATGAGAAAGGAGGGGCCAAAATATCATCCCTCAAAGACATTGATTGGGTTGTTGAGATACTTAATGAGGAATATGAAAAAAGAAGGCAAGTAAAAAATTTGAATAAAGGAACTACAACTCACCAAAAAAGCATCTTAAAGTATTGAACTTAATGTATCAGAGGGTAAAAACAATGGCAAAAGTCAGAAAACAATTCAAATTGGACGAAGAAATTACTATAGAAAGAATTCCTGAAAAACATTGTATGATGTGTTTAAATCAAATGTATACTGAGCAAAAATTATGCAATACCTGCAGACATCTGCCTTTATATATAGGTGATTGGAATTTTAAAAGCGTAAATGCCCTGGGTATATATCATAAGTACAAACAAAAGGGATACAGCATCCCAATCAATGTTCTTTCTGAGTTGATTCTATTACTTAAATTTCGAAAAGGAAAAAAATTCAGGACATTTGCGGGTTCATTAATCGCAAAAGGATTATTTAAAATTTTCGAGGAAAAAAGAGATATTTATAATGATGTCTCTCATGTGGTTATATCACCCAAGTTCAAAAGTAATGAGGAAAACCAAGTCGAATATATCTTAAATCCCTTCATAGAAATTTTAAACCAAAATGGTTATGATATCGAAAATCTTTCGAAACGAGTTAAACGATTAGAGGATGTTGGAAGAAATAAAGAAAAAGGGTTTGAAGAAAGATTCAATGACATTAATGGTGTTCATGAAGTCAGAATAGATGATTTAGGGCATGCTGATATAATAATTTTAGATGATATCTTCACGACAGGATCAACTTCTTGGGATATAGCACGAGCACTTAAGGAAAGAAATGCAGGGAATATTCACGTATTAGTTGCGGGCAGACATTGGCTGTTTGATGAATGGCCGATAAATACATTATACAGCAATGGCGATTTTAGTTTTGATTATTTGATCAATTATTTTTCAAGGACAGATTATAACAGAGACCGGAAAAAAATCTCTAAAGTAATAATAATCAAATTAGATGTTCAAGAAAATTACATCTATGCCTTGATAAAAGGTTCAAGGGGGAATTATGAATTAGATGTTGATCTTGATAACAATATTTTAAGCCATTCTTGTCCCGATTTTAAAAATGACAAGAAAAGAAATAAAAAATTCTGTAAACATATCTCAAAAGCATTTCTCAACATTAGAAAAGGGAATGAAAAATTCTCAAGTAGCGTGTTAAACTCAATTTATAGAGAATTAGATATTTGGCAATTTGATATGAAGTAAGATCGAGTATAAGTCAGATTAGTATAATAATGAAATGCTAATCTTTTTTCAGGTTAGATATACCATTAAGAAATTATAACAAGAACTTATTAACTTAAAAAAAATCTTTTGGTATCTAAATTTATAAACATAAAAAATTATATTTTAGTGAAATTATTAAAGCTTCATTTTAAAGTCAATGAGAAAAGAATAATGTCAAAAAACATTTCCGCTCCAAATTTTCGAAATCGAATGATAGAAAAGATTCAAAAAATTACCGATGGAATAGGTTCTTTAACAATTGCTTCTTTATTATTTCCTCATGGACTCAATTCTAATGTTATACTTCCTTTAGAATTATTTAATGAACTTCCAGATAATCTTTTATCTAGATCTTTGAATATCCTTGAGATTTATATTTATTCTGCTGATCGCGATAACTTTAACATAATAAAAAATGAACCATTAACCTATTTAGCAGCTTCCATTGTATTGATTGCTTTAAACTTTAATATTTTACCCCTAGAAAAACCAGATGAAAATCTTATACCTACATTAGTAGAGAGTTTTAAATACACCCTAGCCGTGATAAAAATTACTCCTAGATTATCAATAAAAATGAAATCAGAATTAAAAAAAAAAACAGTAAAAACTCTTTTGAGATTATATAGGTTAAACAAAGCGTTTAAAAAATTGAAAAAGCCTAAAAATCCTAAAATTGAAAAATTTCAAAACGAGATTGTTAATGAATTTATTATATATTGGAAAGCTCAAAAAAAGAAATCAAGAGAGCAGCACAGACATTTTAGGGAATATACCATGAATGAGCATAGAGAAGATATTGAAGCTATTGTTAAATGGAAGGGAGGGACGATAATTGAAGCGGAATTTAAATATGACTATAATCGCACGCATAGAAAACCTTATTTTAGAATCAAATGCGCATTTGGTCATTTTTGGTGGGCTTGGAAATATTCATTAACTCCTACTAAAAATTTTCCCAGAGGGCAATGGTGTCCGATTTGTGGAAATAGAGTCGGAATGGTGGGTTGGTTAATTCATACTCCTTTGGAATTCTATTTCTCAAAATACTTAAGGTCTCTAGGTTGTCATGTTTCGTCAGAAATAACCTTACCAAACGGCTCGCGACCAGATTTAAAAATTGAAAATTTTTCTCATCTTTTTCAATATAATTATTTAGATGGAATTGGGGTGATACTAGTTGATTTCACTATAGGAGTTACTATTGATAATATCATCGACAAATTTCTGAGAGGCTATCAATCTGATAACCGATTATTGATTATTGTCTTGCTACGTGAGAAAGAATATATCAATGCTAGTTTTTATCGAAAACTTTTGATGGAAAATCATACTTTAAGAAAAATACCATTTAAAAATAAAATATTAATTTTAAATTTTTTTGAGTTCTTAAAATTTATCGGAATAAATCATAATTTTTCAACATATTTCCCTCAAAAATCAAACTAATTTGTCTAATTCCTCGTGGTTTGCACAATTATCACAAAGGGAGAAATGGGTATTTAAAAAATCCATTAACGCTATAAATTTGGCTCTAAATGCAATTAAGGGAGATAACAACGATTTACTTACGTTGCAAAAAATCAAGGAAGAAAGCAAATTGAAAGCAAATTGAAAGCAAATTGAAAATAAACATCAGTATATCTATCAATAACTACTCTAGTAGTAAAAAAATATATTCAAAAAACTAGAGATTAAATATAAATCAATCGAAAATAAAAAATAAAACTATGTCGGATTTTGCAATAGAGACAAATGATCTTAGAAAGACTTTTGGTGGAAAAAGTCTTGGACCGTTCAAAAGCACTAATACCGTAAATGCATTACGAGGTGTAAATTTCAAAATAAAACATGGTGAAAATTATTGTTTACTTGGACCAAATGGAGCTGGAAAGACGACTCTAATTAGATGTGTTCTTGGTTTATTAGACGCCGACGGAAAAGTTAAAGTTTTAGGACACGAGATGCCAAAAGATCGGGAAAATGTAATTCCGAAAATAGGGTATATGCCCCAAGATTTAAGCTTGTATACCGACCTGTCAGTAAAGGAAAGTCTTCATTTTTTCGGTCGGATTTTTGGACTTAATAAAAAATCTGAAAGGATGCGCTCAGTTGAGACCTTATTGGATTTTTTTGTGCTAAAGAAATGGCAGAAAACCAAAGTGGAAAACTTATCGGGTGGTATGAAAAGGCGCTTGTCGTTAGCTTGCACATTAGTACACGATCCTAAGCTCCTTATTCTCGATGAACCCACAGTTGGCGTAGATCCCGCTCTTAGAATAACATTCTGGGATTATTTTAAAGAGCTTAACGAAAAGGGGACAACAATTATTACCACTACACATGTTATGGATGAAGCTGAGAAAAGTAACGTTATCGGATTTATGAGAGATGGTAAACTTATTGCTGAAGGTACCTACTCCGAATTACGGAAAAATGTGCCTGAGAAACGTAAATTAATAGTTGAGGTAATTGAAAAAGATACAAACAATCTTAAAGATAAAATTAGTAATCAATTAGGATTTAAAACTAAATCCGATAATTATAAGATCGAAATATTTTATAATAATGATTCGGAGGTCGACGATATTTTAAAAGTTGTTGAAGACTCAACAAAAATCCGTACTATTCAAACTGAGCAACCAAATTTAGAAGATACCTTTATATATTTTTCAAAAAAGAAGAATACGGAGGGAATGCAATGAAGCTTTCCAATATCAAGGCAATTGCAATTAAAAATCTGCATCAAATGAAAAGAGACCCCAGAATGATTGCTTTATCTGTTATCGCTCCCATTTTAGTAACTGCCTTGTTTGGCTCTGCGTTTGGTGGCGAATTGACAAATTTAGATGTATATATCGTCATTGACGACGACAATTTTGACAATATAATTGGAGATGAGGTTATCGAGAAGATGAGTACTAATCCAAAATTTTATTTCAATAAAAGTGCTTCTAACATAGCTAAAGCTCGAGAATCGGTAGATAATAATTATACTCAAGCAGCGATTATTATTCCAAATACCTTTACACAAGATTTATTATTAAGCTCGGGAGCCGAAGTAGAATTATATGTAAATTATGATAATCTAAATACTTCAAATTATATCGTCTCAGCATTTCAGGCGAGTTTTAACACTATCATGCAGAGCTATTTCGGGGATTCTCAAGTCAACATTCGAATCGTGGCTATAAATAGAGGAACTGTAGGAATTTTACCTCAAAAAATAAATCTAACACTTTATAATACAGATATGGGATGGTCAACTCTTCACGACGAACTAGCAGAAGAAGTATACGATATTCTAAAAGACGAGGACACATTGAATTTACATAAAGTCGATTCCTTTAAGAAACACGAAAATAAAGTAAAAAAAGGGGAAGCAAGAGCGATCATAAAGTTTTCTGACGATTTTACTTACAATGTTTTGATAAACAAAGTTATTAAAGTTAAAGTTAGATTAGATGGAGCAGAACCGCAAGCGTCTGCAGCTATTATGGGAACTCTTAGTGAAGCCTTATCCGAATCGTTTGAAGATACTTTTGATAAGGTTGTATTTGATGTAGATGACGAATATTATAACAATCCCGATACGAAAAACGAAGCTGTGGAATCTATTACATACTTCACGCCAGCCATTATCGGATTTATCGTTTTTTTCTTTGCCTTCTTGCTCACAATGTTGGCTTTTTTACGCGAAAGGAAACAAGGAACGATGGAACGTCTTTTAACTTCACCCGTAAATCGCTCGGAAATAATCTTAGGATATGTTCTCTCATCTAGTGTTCTATCTTTAATTCAAGCAACAGTCACTATATTAGTAGCAGGACTTATATTCAACGCCCAGATCGAATTTACGATTCTTAATTTGCTTCAAGCTTACATAATCATATACATTCTCCTCCTAACTGCATTAGGCTTAGGAATATTCCTTTCAACATTAGCGAAGACAGAGTTTCAAATCATTCAATTTATTCCATTGATAATCATCCCTTTTATGCTTTTATCTGGTGTTTGGGCGCCAGTTGAGGCTTTACCTGAATGGTTACATCCTTTATCGGCTATTATTCCATTAACTTATGCAAATCGTGCGATGCGAAACATTTTAACTAGAGGTCAGATGATTTTTCCCGATCTGATATTAGAACTTAGCGTGCTTTTAGGAGGTGCTTGTTTAATGATAATTCTTGGTGTTATCGCTTTGAATCGAAAACTACAATAATAAAAATTTTTTCTTATCTTTTTATTTTATTTGTATTTTATTTCCTTAAAACGATTATAAATAATAACGATTTACAAGATCATCAAGTTTAGTCTCATCTATATCAAAT
>WJKD01000291.1 GCA_014729315.1 Promethearchaeota archaeon
AATTTGTTGAATATAAGATTTTAGCGTTTATAGCTTATATGAAAATTACATAGTTTTACTTATTGTAAAAATCAAATTACCAGATCTATTTTTCAACTAAAAATTTATAATATTTAACGACACATCTTAGCCATTAAGATTCACAAATTCAAGCCCTAAAATAAAGCTATTAAGGTATTATAATTTACCTTTATATCATGCCGCAGATTTTTGAAGGATTAAGAATCTTAGATTTATCTCAATTCATCAGTGGGCCATGGACGAGTATATTTTTTGCTGATCAAGGAGCTGAAGTGATAAAAGTAGAAAGTCCCCCTTTTGGCGAAGCTTTCCGCTTGTTTGTATTGTTTGATAAAACCATCTTTCCTCTTCTTAGCATTTTAAACAGAGGAAAAAAGTCAATCTCGCTGAATTTAAGAGAAAAAGCCTCAAAACCAATATTTACAAAATTAATAAAACAATCTGACGTGCTTGTAGAAAATTTTGTGAAGGGGACTATGGAAAAATGGGGGTTAGGTTATAAGGAATTAAAAAAAATTAATCCTAAGTTAATTTACGCAAAAATCTCGGGATATGGAAACGAAGGGCTCGAAAGTTATACGAAAAAGACTGCGTTTGACATCATAATACAAGCAGAGGCGGGAATTCTCGATGCGCTTGGTATAAAAGAAGGACCACCTAAGCTCCCTATTGCGGATTATAGCGCAGGTCACATTGCTGCAATTGCTATTAGCCAAGCGCTATATTATCGAGAAAAAACGGGTAAAGGTCAATTTATTGACATATCAATGCACGATATCATGTTTTCGATAAACATGAGAGCTCATGCTAAGGAATTCATACCTTTAGCGACTAAATTAGATCTAGGAAGCAAGTTTTTACCGATTTACAATCAATATCACACGAAAGACGGTTTAATTGCTATGACCACACTTACCGAAAAGCAGTTTAAGCGTTTATGTCGTGAAATATTAAATAAACCTGAGATGGTTAACGATTCTAGGTTTGAAAATCCCATAAAAAGATTTTATCATGTAGACGAGTTGGACCATATAATCGAAGACTGGACTTCTCAGCACTTTACGGACGAAGCATTAAGAAAATTTGAGGAGGTTAGGATTCCATGCGGAAAATCATATAAAATGAAAGAGGTACAATCTCATCCTCAATTAAGAGCAAGGAACATGCTTTTTGACCAATTTGACTTTTCTAAATGGAATGTTGAAAAAGCATCTATTCCAGGACCTTTAATTAAATTTTCAGAAACAAAGGGAAGCGTAAAAAGTGTTGGTCCAGAATTTGGACAGCATAATAAAGAGATTTACTATGATCTCTTGGGATATAGCCAGGATGAGTTGAAAAAATGGAAAAGAAAAAAAATAATTTAAGTTTGTCCTTATTTTAAAGCACCTCCCTCCATTATAGGATGAATTTGACTTATAATTTAAGGGAAAAACCAAGAGAGAGAAATAAGAATAAAACCAACTGAAAGATGATTTTTTAATCCTTAGCATTATCTTTTAACTTAAATTTAAATATTGTCCTCCTTACTATTGATTCTAGAGATTTTTAGCTCTTAATATGCATATTTTAAAAAGTCTATTCTGTGGATAAAACAGATTTCATCAATTAAAAGAAAGAATCTTAGGTTATTGAGAGATGAATACTTCAGAAATTCCAAAAATAAAAATATTAATACTTGGTTTGAGCAATAGTGGAAAAACATCCATCGTTTTAAGCTTACAGAAAACTACGAATTTATTAAGCTATGTGTCGCTTAAACCTACGAAAAGAATTGAACGCTCAGAATTTGAAGGAGAATTTGAAGATAAGAAAACAAAATTCTATATCTGGGACTTTGGGGGGCAAGAAATTTATCGAAAGGAGTACTTAAACAGATTTAAAGATTATTTAATAGGAACAGATAAAATTATTTATGTCATTGATATTCAAGATAGCAAACGATATGATACCGCGCTTAAGTATTTAGATCAAATTTTAAGTGTGCTAAAAGAGGAGGATCTGAATGCGGATCTTTCCATTTTTTTCCACAAATTTGACGCAAATTTTACAATCGAGGAATCTATCTTAAATTCTCTTTTGGATAAAATCGAAACTAAGATTCCGAAACATATAGAATTTAACATTTTTAAGTCCAGTATATTTACCGTATTTCAGAAAGGTTTATTACGCTAAGATTACCGAGATCTCTCTTTAAGGTACATGAATTTAAACATAAAAATAATTGAAAATAAAGATTAGCATGATTAACATTAAAGGCGTCTGGATTCTCGATAGAGAAGGTAGTTTTATTTTCAATTTTGAACGATTTATACAAGGTTCAGAGGAATACGATGCCATGTTATTATCAAATCTTATGCCTCCAATTATTAAATTTGCAAAAAACAATCAACAAAAAGAATTAGACTTTTTTGAAACGGATAATGATCGTGTCTTAGTTTCCATAGATAACACCAGCAGGATTTTGTATATCCTTCTATATGACAAAAATTTTGACGATCAAAGTGTAATTGAAATTAGGAATAGATTAAATGAGGTATGCGCGAAATATTATAAAAATTATTACGATTCGCAAGATGAAAATAGAAAAACTATTTTATCGTCAATTAAAAAAGAAATTGAACGCATTATTAAAATTGACCCAAATCAATCTATAAATAACATATTAAAGGACATCTAATTTTTACCATCTTTAACCTTTAATTCAAATTATCCTCACTCAAAAATTTTTAATCCCTAATAATCCTAATAATTGAAAAAGTGGGAAAAACTTATTAATTACATATATATTTATTAACAAATATTATCAAGAAAATCTTTACAAGAGCGATAAAGAATGAGTGACGAAGAAAAAAAAAATTTCATAGAAAAAATTAATTCTACTTTTGTTGATTTTGTTTCCTCAGTCTTCGGAGAATCTGGAAAAGAATTTGTAGAAGAAACTCAAGAAAAGGTGAAAGAATTCTCGTCTTCGTCCATAAAGAAATTTATGGAATTTTCTGACGAAATGTTAGAAAAATTAAACCTTCAAGAAAACGAGCAAGTCATAAAAACTCGGGATAGCGTCGAAGATTTATTAAAACAATCTGGATTATTAAAAGAAGA
>WJKD01000292.1 GCA_014729315.1 Promethearchaeota archaeon
CACCATCCTCGCAAGTCCCGCAGGACACGCCTTCCTCCTTCAAGCGTCCCAAATCCCTTATCCAACGCAATCGCAATACGGACTCCTCGCTTATCTAATCAATACTGAGGACTCTATTTTAAAAGGTTTAGAATTTTACGACGCACTCACAACATCGACCGTTTCACATGCTAAAACTCTACTAGCTTCTATTGAATTACCCGAAGTTTCGCTCTCAAGAGAATTGTTAATGTCAGAAATCACTTTATCACTCATTGTTTCAAGCCCCACATTTGTTAAGCTTTATAAATCTCGAAAAGGACAATATCTTCAAACTCATCCGCCAAAAATAAAAATAACTAAAATTAAGAGAATCTTAGATAAGGTTGAAACGATTAAAGAAAGCGAGCCCCATCAAAGATCCCAAAATATTCGCAGAAGCTTGGCCCTCTTCAGAGGATATGTATCAACGACAAGATCAGTGTTTCGTATCCAAGAACTTCAAAACACTCTCAACGCCATCGCAAAAGGGGAGCTTGCGATAGGAGAAGAGCTAGCGCTATACCAACTTGATATATTGCGTAGTATCGCTGAACTTGATATTATCGAGATTAAAATTGACGAAAACCAGAGAACCTATTCAATAACTTCTGCTGAACTTTTAGACTATATGGAAAGTTACGCTCAAGCAAGCTTGAATGTCAAAGAATTGATGTATAAGGGCATTGAAATAGATCAAAACTCAGATATTGCTCATTATTCTCTTAAAATTCTTAATATTTTGCGCAAGGCGTTTTCGGTTCGAGATAATAGGCAAGATAAACCATATACAGACGGAGAACTGGCAGAAAAAATCATTAAATTTATGATAGATAAAACTGCTGGAAATGACGAATTGAAAAAAGTGTTTTATGAAAAATTATTCTTAGAATCACAGTATAAGAACGGTCAGTCTGTTATTAGCGTATTCAAAAAAGCGATCGACATTCAATGGTATAGGCACTTTATGCTGGAGCGCATTGCTTTAGCAATAGGACACAGGTTTACTATCGACGACAACATTATTAAAGGTAAAGACAAACAAGGAGCCATCGATCAAAGGACGAAGGCTCTAATAGTTTTATGGATTAATGATTTGGAGTCTGACTTATTCAATCTCAACAAATTAGAAAAGGAATCCAACGACTTTATGGCTGATATTACTTATCAAATGGAATTCTTCCTATTTAGAACAGGGACTTCTCCAAACAATCCGTTATGGGTAGGAGGTCGAACTTATAAGGGAAATACAGGAGAGCAAAAAGGCATTGCCTCGCTTTACGACTTGATCCGAGCAAAAGGATACGATATTAATCGATTAACGAGTTCGAACGATATCAAAACAGGTTTCAATGCGCTACGCGATTTCAATAATAATTTGATGAATATGTTAGTTGAACAAAACGCTTATCTCGACAGTCCCGGCTTGATGTTCGAGAAAGCTCAAGATTTATTTGAGTTTATCTACATGGAAGCTAAATATCTTCAAAAGCATAACGATGGTTTACGCTCGGGACTTGAATCAATTTTGAAATACGCATCCTTTATCACAAATTTTATAGGTACTCGATGTGAATATCCCGAAATTCAAGCTTATTTACATGTAGCGCTCGATAAAACAAAGACGCCCCAAGAGCAAAATAATATAGAGGATTGTATCTCATTGATCAAAAAGCTCTCAGGTAAATTAATAGAGAACAACCAAAAAGACAAAAAAGACAAAGTATTTCGACACGCTATTGTCGAAGAATGCCAAAAACGATATTTGAATTCTTATACTAACATCCAGTCTCTCAAGCAAGCAATATTAGAGGATGTTCGAAACGATCCTACCTTTATCAACAACATCCAGAGTTATTTGGGGTGGTTTGACGAGGAACATAAACGCCGTATCGAAGAAGGCATCCAAGAGTTACTTACTACTAACGAGTTCAATACTTTAGTTTACAAAAATAAAGACGGTCTTATTACTTTCGCTTACGAATCTTCGGAACTTCCATCCCTATTTATGTATAACGATAACGCCGAACCAATGTATTGTGCCATTCTTTCAAACATAGCTAATCAACTTTCCACGCAAAACTGGCTTTCTTACGTGTATCTTAACCCTTCGCAAGTGAAATACGTAAGTCAGTCTGAGTTAGAGACTTTAGGGAAGGAGTGGACAGTCTACGAGAGAGGCGAAATCTACGTCGCCCGTGGAAAAGGATCCTATCCTGATGGCTTGCTCCTAAAGCGCGATCCTCAGGTTAAAATCAAACAGAATCTTGGTATAGAATTCGAAATCGAGCATACCTTAATTTCAAAAGCTGGAAGAGCAGTTGAACACCTCTACGAAATTGAGACAAATACTCAAGATAATTACCTCCATATCAAAATCAATGACAAAAATAAATTCATCCGCAGAAGAAATGATAAAAATGAGGAATTCGAGTCGAATCAAGACATCTTTTCTTACGTCACAGCAAATCCCGACCGAGTCCTTCGATACCTCTTTCCCGCGTTTTTAGAATCTCTCGACGCCACAAATATTTACATCAGAGGTAGCTTAACCCAATATGATGCTTTTATTACTACGGAAAAATTATCAGAATTACTTGAAATGAAGGAAAAAGAAGGCGGTAACCCTCCAGTAGCGTATACTTCGGGACATAACCGAGAGCCCGATGGAAATGTGAAATATCAGAGATTACAAACCAGAGCTGATGGGAGCGGAGGCCATCGTCTTGGTATTCTATTCTTTAAGAAGTTTCTTCCTTTTAAGCCAACCTACCAATTGAGCGATAAAGCTACATTTTACTTGCTTCCAGATGGAAACTACGCGGTATTAAAAAAGGGAGATAGCCAAATATATCTCCTTAATGGAATTACTACTCTATATTCCAGTACACACGAAACCCAAAAATCAGATAAGTTCTTGTTTACTTCGTTTACATCAAAGCATACTTTTGGAAACTCTTTAGCTTACAAGAATCTTTTTGCATACGAAAAGATTTCAAATACCCGATTTAAACATAAAAGAGTATTTGGATCTGTCGAAAACAAAATCGCTTCGGTAAAGAACCTTGTTGCCGCTTTCGAATCGGAGGGGTTGTATCCGTCGAAGCTGACTTTAGAGGAGATCGCCCGCACCGGTCTCGATGTGGACATGCTTTTAGAAGCGGTTGGCGATAGTTTACAGAAACGCATCGAAATTACCGGAATTACCGGACTTGAGTGTCTTTTCGCTGCAAGAAACACTATTGATGGAGGGACTATTCCCGACCAGACATTAGATATCATTAACGACGGCAAAACATCAGTCATTATTAAGGATTACATGCGCGCTATTGCGTCCTCCATCGATTCAATTAAAAACACCCCCTCCGAGGAGTATAAGG
>WJKD01000293.1 GCA_014729315.1 Promethearchaeota archaeon
AGGATCTTGTTGCTGAATACGCCGGTGTTCCGTTACACGAGGGTTCTGCAGCGGTAAGTGGATATATTTCTGAAGTTGACACTGAATTGGTGAAACGACATAAAGCTGCGGGATTAATTACGCTCGGAAAAACAAATACTCCAGAATTTGGATGTCTTCCCACTACGGAACCTTCGTTATTTGGGCCGACGATTAATCCATGGAATCCTGAAATAATACCGGGAGGATCTAGTGGAGGGTCTGCAGTAGCTGTAGCTACAGGTATAGTTCCATTAGCACATGGGAACGATGGTGGCGGGTCCATTCGAATCCCTGCGTCTTGCAATGGTATTTTTGGATTAAAACCAACTCGAGCACGTAATCCCTTAGGGCCTCATATAGGGGATGTTGGTAATGGTATCGCGGTTGAACACGGGTTATCTCGTACAGTAAGAGACTCGGCTGCTCTTTTAGACGCTACATCTGGACCTGCCATTGGAGATCCTTATTGGGCACCACCCAAAAAGCGTCCTTATATAGAAGAAGTCGGGAGAGAAGTTGGTAACTTAAAGATTGGATATATTACCTCCATTCCTTTTGGATGGAGCTTCGAGACTAAAATTGATCCCGAATGTGAAACAGCAATTCGAGAAACTGCCCAATTTTGTGGTGAATTAGGTCATAAAGTGGAGGAAATCGATGTTAATGAATTAAGTTATAAGAATCTTTTTATGCATTTTGGAGTAATTTTTTCAAGCACTACCGGACACATGATTAATTATTGGGAGCGAGAATTGGATAAGAAAATCACGCAAGACGAAGTAGAACCCGTGACTTGGATGGTCTATCAAAATGCCGCAACTCGTACGGGAGCAGATTATCTAACTGCCGTCGAACACTGTCAACGTTTCTCGAGAAAACTTGCTCGTTGGTTTCATAGGGGCGATTACGACATCCTTCTCAATTCTACTTTAACCGTTCCTCCAATCAAACCAGGTAGTTTAAGTCCAAACAACATAAGAAAAGCGGGAAAAGCTATACAATTAATGAGCAAGTTAGTCGCTTATACATTTATTTACAATATTTCTGGGCAGCCGGCGATGTCTGTGCCTTTATATTGGACTTCAGATAATGTTCCTATAGGAATGCAATTTGCAGCTCGCTTTGGAGAGGAGGGACTTCTCTTCCAGTTGGCAGCTCAGTTAGAAAAAGAAAAACCCTGGATAAATCGTAAACCTCCTATTTATTATAGCTGTTAACTATTATTGCGCCAATCAACAATTAATATTCTTTTTATTTTTTATTAAGTTAAAAGGATCCTTAAATTCTGAAGTGTAAAAGTTAAATTGTGAATCTAACGAATAAAACTTCTAATAAAATCTTATTAATATTTGATTTTACGTTCTAATTGAGGTATTCAAGTGGAATTAAATAGTAGCATCTCTTAGTATGCTAATCAGGTATTTGTAAAAACTACTTCTTCTACATATTGATTTAAGAGATTGAGTTTTCGGTTAATGATCAAGCGTACTTTATCAGAGTTAATTTTGGGATTTTTTAAATACAAATCTCGGACAATCGACTCACTTTTTTGCCCTTGCGCAGATATGGCTATGTGTAACTCGTTGGCTCCATTGAAAGATGGAATAGGGAAAGAAAAAGGGCGCTTGTGGATGTGTCTTGAGCTTTTTATAAGTTTTATATTTTTTGTTAATAATGGAGAATTTAAAACTCCTACTAAATAATAAGCTTCTTGTTTTGAATTTGTGTTAAAATAATAATTTTCAGAACCAACTATAATTTTCTTTTTAAAATTGTTAATTACTGCTGCTTTTAGGTTTGATCCGCTCGCATTATAGATAACGAGATAACCGTCGTTGTTCTTCTGCTTGAGTAGTTTATTCCAATAATTTAAGTTTTTAAACAAAGTATCAATCTTGCTTGTTTTCTTTTTTTTTTGTTGGTAATACGCATTCATGTCTTTATAGAATTTATATGCAAGTGGAAATTTTTTGAGATGGCTGAGCTCAAAATCAAATTTTTCTTTATTAATGGGTAAAAAAATATTTCTTGTATCCTTCAGTAAAAATGGGATTAAATCTCTGTTTAGAAAAGTCTTGAATCTAAAATTTTTTTCTAACTCTATTTCATCGAATGTATACTTCCATCTTTTTTTTGTTCTCGTAATCACATCCTCGTCAGAACTGATAATTAGGGTATTTTTGTTTTTTTCTTGAACTTGGAAAAACACTAAAGATCTGGGAACTAAAGTTGCTCCTTGGTAAAACTTATCTCGATATTCGCTAATTGATACTTTATTAATAATTTTTAACTTGTTTTCGGGAAGTATAAGTTTCGTTCCCTCCTTTTCTATTTTCAGACTGGAATAATGAGTATTTTTAAAGTTGGATAAATCATCATTATACACTCTGGCGTTTATTGGGTAATTCTCTTCGATGGGGATGTCATTATATCCTGTATATTCCGCCATTAAACAAATGTGGTTTATATTGAAAAAATAATTGGTAGGGAAGTCCCAGATTTGTAATTTCGTGAATATAGAGAATTTTCTGAACTTATAACAGTGATCTCCATTCAGAATGCTTTTGGTAATTACAAAAAAGATATTTCCTCCTTTTTTCAGAAAGGTTGTAGGTACGGCGTAAAAAAATATGGCTGCAATTTCTATATGGGTAATATACTGACTAGAAGGCTTAATACCTAATTCTGATGCTAATTGCTTAATTCTTTCTTGATAATTGCCATTAGGCAAATCTTTATAGGTTAACCACGGAGGATTTCCGATAATTAAATCAAATGAATTATATAGTGAATTCAAACGAATGTACCTTTGATTTTCGTAATCTTCAGGAAATAAACCATCGACTATGTAAAAATTTAAAATTGGTAAAAGATGTTCACCAACGTCAAAGTAATCCATATAAATCAATAGCAGATTTACTTTTGCAGTCAACACGGCAAGAGGATTAATATCAAATCCGTAAACATTGTTAATACATTCGACTTTTTGCTCGATTGTTAATTCAGAATCGAGGATTTTAAGAATTATTTCAATTAAAAAATTTCCAGAACCGCAAGCTGGATCTAATACTTTAAAACCTAGATTGTATGAATGTTCTATCATTTTTGAAACTAAATTAGAAGGAGTGTAGAATTC
>WJKD01000294.1 GCA_014729315.1 Promethearchaeota archaeon
CACTTAACAACATTGGAATGTTACTTCATCCGGCCATTTCTTTATTTAATGCGGGGATGATGGATTGCGGAAAATCTTTTAAATTTTATAATGAAGGTGCTACCTATAAAATTTGTCAAGTTCTAGAAATGATTGAATTGGAAATTAATAAAATTTTTCGGAAATTAGGATTAAAACAGTTAAGATTTCATAAATGGGCTAATAAATCTTATGGCATAGATGCGAGTTCAATCTACGAAGCGATTCAAAAGATTGAGGCATATAAACCTGTAAATGCACCTAACAGGTTAATTACGAGGTATTTTACTGAAGATGTGCCCACTGGGCTTGTTCCGATTTCATCTTTAGCTAGTTTTCTAAATGTAAAAACCCCGGCGATCGAATCAATTATTTATCTAACCAGCTTATTATGTGGCACCGAATTTAAAAAAATAGGGAGAACTATCCAAAAGTTAGAATTATCTGATTATTTCATTGATTACTTAGACGACATTGGAATAATCCAACAAGAAAATAAGGGATACTTTAGTATTGAAAAAATCTTATCAGATCATCATAAATTTAAAGTCTGCACTAATTGCCAACAAATAAATTATTATAAAAATGTTAATTGTTGGGTCTGTCATCTTAGAGATTTTAGAGCTGCAAATGAAAACGACTTAATAAAGCTAAAAAAGAATAAAAAAAAGTCATTAATAAGAGTTTAGAAGGTTTTTGATTTTAGTTCTTCCAGATTCAGTAAAATTAAAAATTTTGTTTGTTAGATTGAAATAATTATTTTTATAATACTAATGTGTTTAATTTTTTTTTGTTTCATAAAACTGATAATTTCAAATCAGAAACTCAATAGTTCTATATTACTAAAACGAATTTAGTCTAGTTTTTATTATATTAAATTATAAAAGTCATCTTCTTAATTTAATATATAAATCGGTATTCTAATTTTAAATCTGAAATAAAATTTCGATGAGATATTAAAATGGTACAATTAAAAGTGATAAAAAAGAATGGCAAGAAGGTTAATTATGATCCTAAAAGGATTGTAGAAGCCTGTATCTCTGCTGGAGCTGAAAAAAAAATTGCTAGAGAGGTTGCAGAGAAAGTAACTAATAAATTTATTAATATTCCAACCGACGAAGTGAGAAGACTTACCATTCAAGAATTAAAAAAGCTTGATTCTGAAGCAGCAGATTCTTGGATAAAGTATGATCTTGAACATGCGGATTAAATCATTTTATTTTAGACTCTAGTTCTTTTTAGAATTATGGAATTCAAGAGTTAGCATGAACCATCTAGATTTTATTAGATTAAGATATAAAAATTATTTTTCTTAAATTAGAAATACTAAAAAAGCTATAACAAAAATGAATATTTTAAAATCTGAAGATAAAGTTAAAGAGAAGATATTCGAACAACTAGATTGGGATGATAGAGTCGATGCTAACGGAATTGAAGTATCATTTGAAGATGGTTTAGCTAAACTTGGTGGAAGCGTTTCTTGCTATACTTCTAAATATGTCGCTGAAGAAGATGTATGGGATATTAATGGGGTTAAAGAGGTAAAGAATCAACTTAAAGTTATCTGTCCATTATCTGAGTCAATTCCAGAAGATCCGGAGATCAAATCAATACTCAATAACTTATTCTACTGGAACGACAGTTTTGACTCGTCAAAAATTAAGATTTCTGTGAAAATTGGTTTAGTTACTCTTAGAGGAACTGTTGATGCTTTATGGAAGAAGACTTTATCAGAGGAAATGGCCTCGGGAGTTACGGGCGTTATAGAAATTAAAAACTTGTTAAGAGTAATTCCTTCTGAAAATAAAGATGATAAAATTATATCGAGGGATATTTTAGTAGCAATCGAAAGAAATTATAAAACTAACGCAGATGAGATTGATATAAAAGTGGAAAATGGAGAGGTATATCTATCTGGAGCTGTACCCGATAGAGAAGCGTATCTTAAGGTAATTAACATCGTTAGACATACGACCGGAGTAAAAGATCTTCACGATAGTTTAATAATAGAATAGGAAAAATATAAAAATCATATTATGAGAATTGAAAAGAATGATTTCACAAGTAGAGGGTTACGTCGATCCATATAGATTTGTAGGGGGTTTGAATATGACTACTATAATAATAATAATATTAATCATTGCATTATGTCATTTTGTGTTCGCAATAATTACTTATTTTGATGCAAGAAAAAGAATTTCTCTTAATACCAGATTTTGGACGATAATAGTGGCTCTAAGTGGATTCATAGGTTTCTTAATATATTTCTATAGAAGAAATAAATTATAATTTTTTTTTTATCATAAATATAAAAAGTTAAACACATGTTTCACTACTTATTGATTCAAAATCTTCTTTCTTGTAAGTAACCGTATCATATTCTTCAAATCCAATTGATTTGATATAATTATAAGCAACATCGTTTTTTTTATAAACTTCACACCTCAATTCATCAATGTCCTTTTGATTTAAAATTTTCCACGCTTCCATAGCTAAAACCTTCCCAATTCCTTTTCTTTGTTGTCTCGGAATAACCCCAATTCCCGCGATTACACCATATTCTTTGTTCTCTCCTTCAAAATCCAGAATAATAAAACCTACATCTTTTCCGTATAATTTTGCAATTAAGATAATGATATCAGGGTCTTTATATAACTTTTTCAGCGAATCAAATTCCATTGGATTAAAGGGTGTATTTGAGGTCATCCACGCCCTATTATAAATGTCTAATAAACTTCTTAAATCTTTTTCTTGGGCTTCTCTCACTTCAGTCGTTAAAATATGCGGATCGATCTGATCTTTTATTCGTGTCTTAAGTTCCGGAGTAATTTTATTAATAGGTAATTTCATTTTCTTATATGTAAGACCATCTTTTTTGGACTTGTCTTTTTGCTCTCGAGAAGAAGAAGTTTTACTTTCTTCTTTTAAATTTAGAAAGAAGCTCCTGATTCTCGTTTTTTTTAATTTTTCTCCATTATCTGTCATAGTATTTGATCAAAATGTTCTTTTTTTGAATTCATTTGGTTTATTGGGTCTAAATTGAGACGGGGATAATTCTTGTCCACACATAGGACATTTCTTGACTTTTTTCTCTGATTTTAAATCTATGGGTCTAAATGTGTATCCGCAAGCAGGACAAGTTATTATTAATCCTTTTTTTTCATCCATCTAATTTACACCTTAATATCACTAACGAATTAGATTCTCGCCTAATGATTATAATTTGATCTATAATAATTTTTCATTGACTTTTCCTATACATTGGTTGCCTTTTCTTTGGGTTTTTAGGGAAAATAATGGGGATTAAACTCACACTCTATGAATATTAATAATTATTTTAAAAAGATAGGTTTTTAGTTAATTAATATTCAACGACATTTTTCCTATTTTAAAAATTATCTCAAACAGAATAACCTAAATCGTGTAATATTTATATTATGAAAAATTTGAAGAAAGACCACTAAAATGAAAACTATCCTTTAACTACTCCTAAAGGAACTAATTTTGCTATTTTTTCAACGATTCCCAAATCATGACTAACTTGAACGACTTGATTCACATCTTTATAAGCACCTGGGGATTCTTCAGCGATAGTTTTCATAGAAGCACCTTCAATAATAATCCCTCTATCAGAGAGATTTTTAATTACAACTTTTGCGGGGAACTTTCTATCTGCTTTATGGCGAGACATGACTCTTCCAGCACCATGCGCGGTCGATCCAAAACTTAAATCCATGCTTGCTTTTTTCCCTATGCATAAATATGATGAAGTGCCCATTGTACCCGGTATTAAAACTGGTTGGCCTATAGATCTATAATCTTGTGGGATTTCTGGATGTCCTGCTGGAAAGGCACGAGTCGCTCCTTTTCGATGAACATTTACTTTCTCTTTTTTTCCGTTAATTTCGTGCTCTTCAATTTTTAAAATGTTATGACATACACCATAAATTAAATTCATATCTATATCTTCAAAATTTTGGTTAAATTGTTGTTCAAAGGATTCTCTTAACCAGTGAGTTATTAATTGACGATTACAGAATCCAAAATTTGCAGCACAAGCCATTTGACTAAGATAATTCTCAGCTTCTTCAGTATTAGCTGGCACACAAGCTAATTCCCTATCTGGTATCTCAATATTATATTTCTTCATAGCTCTTTCGATGTTTCTCAGAGAATCAGTACAAACTTGATGACCGAAAGCGCGACTACCCGTATGAACCATTAATGTGATTTGATTTTTATCAAAAATTCCTAAATCTTTTGCGATCTTAGGATTGTAAATTTCTTCTACTTTTTGAATTTCTAAAAAGTGATTTCCACTTCCCAGTGAACCTACCTGGTCTATGCCCCGATCTTTAGCTTTCCTAGAAATAAGCGACGAATCTGCCTTTTTTAAAAAGCCATTTTCTTCACAATGTATTAAGTCGTTCTCTACTGCGTATCCATTATCTAAAGCCCAGTTCAGTCCGTTATCCAAAAGATTATCTAAATCTCTCGAAGATAAATTTATCTTTCCCTCAGAACCTAATCCACTAGGAATATTTCTTGACATCGCAGTTATTAGGCTTTTAAGATCGCCTTCGATGTCTTTCTTCATTAAATTTGTCCTAATTAACCTTACACCGCAATTAATATCGTATCCGACTCCTCCTGGCGAAATCATTCCTTCGTTTACATCTGTGGCAGCGACACCCCCGATACAGAAACCATATCCTTGATGGGCATCAGAAAGGGCAATAGCATGTTTTTTAATCCCCTGTAGGCATGCTACATTGCTAATTTGATCAAGAGTTTTATCTTGTTTAATCATTTCTAGTAGATTTTCATTAGCGTAGATGTGAACAGGCACTCTCATCTGAAACTTTCCTAATGATTTTGGTGTTATTTCAAATATGTTATCTTTAATTTTTTTGATTTCCATTGCATTTCATTACATTTTCTTTAATTTTTAAAATTTAGTATTCAGAAAATTAATCTTAATACAGTAAACACGATAAAAAAATAAAATAAAAAATTACATACTTTCAATTACAAGATTATCATCGATATCTATAACTCCAGCAGTGTATCGTGCAGCGTCCATAGCTGCGTTATAGGCATTCCAGTCTTTTACGGATCCTTTAAAAATTACTTTTCCGTTTTCAACCGCTACATCAACATTACTAACATTAACAGAGAGATTTCTTGTAATCGCATCTATAATATCTTCTGCAATATCTTTGTCTAGAAAATTTTTTGTAGGTACAATTGTAATCTTATTAATGACATCTATTACTCCGTTAGCGTCAGAGGCAATTTCCTCTGCTCTCTTTCTCTTCCAAAATGCATCCACCGAACCCTCTAATGTTGCTACACCAGCGGTAACTGATATATTTAAGTCTTTAGCATCGAGAGTATAATTCAATCTAAACAATGATTCTATATTAGATTTGATCTCACTATCTGAAGGAACAAATGTGGATGGTGCAAATTCAACCTTGATATCATTTTCAACAGCAGTCACACCTTTTATGGTCCGAGCATCGGCAGAAGCAGCGCCTTTTGCGTTATAATTTGGAACTTTTCCATGAAGTTTTACTATCCCATTGTGTACCTCAACAGAGATATCGGTAGAATCTACTCGATTATCCCAATAGAGCTGATCAACCACTTTTTTCTTGATCTCTTCTGATTCGCTCATATTATTATATAACACCTCCTTTTAAACTTATAGGAATTTCACCATGATAAAGCATCTAATTCCAAAAATCAATCTTTAGATACCTCTTTCAACATATTGTGGGAGAAGTGTATTTTTATATTTACGATTAATAATTCCTAGAAAAAATAATTAAAATAAATTAACCCAAATATTCCTATTTAAGAAATCAGAGGTTTTCTTATTCGTGAAGATAAAGAAAATATTATTAATTAAGAATGTGATTCGCTTTTATTAATTTTTTAATACTTTTTTTCTAATCCATTAATAAATTTATTCTAAAAACAACTAAGATCATCTTAGAAAATTTACAAAGATCCATGCGATATATAAATCATAATCGTAATAAATAATAATTAATAAAAAAAGAAAGGATTATAACACAATATTGAAAGCTTAGTCTATGATTTTTCAAGGAATATTTACTATTTTCGATTTATACTTCGAAGATTTAGATCTTTTCTATTTGAGTGTCGATGATTTTTTTAAGGAAAAGATTTCTGAATTAAGAAGTAAAAACAGCAAGGAACCCATTTTAAAAAATAAAATTCATTTATCAGTCATAGCTCAATTGAGCAAGATAGGTTTTGATGAAGGTGAGATTGAACATATGTTTGTCAACTCTTCTATTAACAAAAGAAGTAGCAAAATTACCGAGTTGGAGAATTATTACGATAAAAATCTCTCACCTTTAATTCACGAAATCTATCTTGAAAAGATGGTTGATTATCTTGCTGATATGGATGTAAGGTCAGTAATTCTTAATTCAAAATCTAAGAATATTTTACCCCTCGAATTTATAGTTGAAATAAAAAATCTAAAAGAAAAATATGAGAAAAATCGTGGGAAACTGGCAAATCTCAAAAAATATATTAACATCAAAAAGAAGATAACTGAAAAGTTTTGTGAAAATAAAAAAAATATCGAAAGCTTAGAGGATCTCCAAGCGACTCGAGAAAAATTACAATTATTATATTTCATATTCAGAATAATAGACTTTTTTCATTTACGAAATAGATTTGATTTCTCCCATATCGAGATTTATTTAAAAAACCATATGGACGACTGGCTTCGAAAAATTCCCTTGGTCTCGCTCAAAAATCCAGAATTGTATTTTTGTGGATTATTTCTCGCGAGTAACTTAAATATAAAGTTAGATTTTGCTAGGATACAAAAATTCTTAGGTAAAGTATACAAAGAATTAAAGGACGAATTTGAATCGCCCATCATCCAAGCTACGAGTCAATTATACTACTATATAAAGTCTATAAACTTACTAGAAATGGATTTATCACGAGATAAAATCGAAGAAATGATTAGTTTAAAAGATCAATTTTTTCAAGCTCATAGACTTAAAGATTTAGAGACATCTACGTTAGTAGTTATCCAAAAAATATTAAAAATCATTGGAATTTCTACAAAGGTGGAAGAAGATAAATTAAAAGCAATTCATGATGAAATTAAGAAGAGGATTTCCAAAAAGAGGGTAACCCTATTTAGAGAGGGCATTATTTCCTCGGAAGCTACTTATTACATTATTTTCTATCATTATATGAGAGATGAACTTGATGAGTTGGAGGAATATGTACTCCTTGAAAATATCGTGACCAGAGTTCATCGAAACCTCGATATACTCTATTTTTCTAAAGAAACAAACTATGATCTCTTTAGCGAAATCTTTTATTCTTGTGAGAGCTTGAAACTTTTTAATAATATTAATTCTAAATTAATGATTATTAAGTTAGCACGATTTTTGTTTCCAACCGATATAGAAGAAGAAATAAAACAAACCGAATTAAAAATTGAAAAAGGCGAACACTTCCGACACTTTCATATTGATAAGACCACAGGCGAAACAATTCATTCGCATTAAATTTTAAGCGAAAAAATATACTAATAGAGAATAAGAGGAAATAATGTATTTCTTTTTCCCGTAAATAATTTCTAGACCTTACTTTTTTATGTTTGTTTAAAACTGACAATCTTGTGAACTATCTCTAAATATAAACAGAGAAATAAAAAAAAAATATGATTTTTTATGAAATTTAAAAATAGAAAAAAAGCTGGTCAATTACTCGCAGAAGATTTGAAAAAGAGAAAGCATGAACTCCCTAAAAATTCGTTAATTTTGGCAATCCCGAGAGGTGGTGTCCCGGTTGCTTATTC
>WJKD01000295.1 GCA_014729315.1 Promethearchaeota archaeon
ATCCCAAAGAATGATAAAATTATTTAACGATCTAAAGGGTAAGGAAATGAAAAACTTTCCCGCACCGCCCTTCTCAAAGTTTCTCAACGGAAGAATTATGCATGCGGAAAGGGGAAAAGTAGAAATAGAATTCGAGTTACGACCAGAATTTGCTAATCCGACGGGATTGTTACACGGAGGTATGCAATGTGCTTTGATGGACGATACAATTGGAGTTATGACGACAACATTGGGATACCAAGGATTCCTAATCACCATCGATTTTCACGTTGATTATTTGTCAAAAGTTAAAGTAGACGAAAAAGTAAAGGTTATGGCTAAGATGGTGAGAGAAGGAAGGAATATCGTCCACGCTGTTGCTGAAATATACGATTTGAACGGAAAACTTATAGCAACTAGCAACTCTAATCTATTAAAAACAGGATTTACTCCGGATTTTGTAAAAAATGTCGATAAATTAGAAGATTCAGATTAAATCGATAATTGCTCTTCTTGCTTTATTATTACATATTCTTTTATCTAATCAATAATTTAATAAGATACTGTTATATAAAACCATGATTTTGAGGATTTATGGTAGAGCAAAAAGATTTTAAATATAAATCATTTTACACTTCTTTATTTTCAACTAATTATTTCTTTCAAGGGGTAACTACTAGCGTTTTTACCGTAATAATCCCAATACATCTATTAACCTTAACTGGGGGGATCTCTGCTTCAGATATCGCATTCTTGGCTTCAATTATTCTAATTCCATGGGCATTGAAGGTTTTCTTTGGAATTTTATCTGATAAATACGGCACGAAACGATTTGGGCGTAGAAAGCCTTATATAATCGTCCCATTCGTAATAGCGGGTATTATATGGATTATATTGAGTTTTCCCAATTTAGCAACTCCCAGCAATGCTCTTATAGTATACACTGTCTCGGGAGTATTAATAAACTTTGGAGTAGCGATAGGAGATACCGCATTAGACGGACTAATCATTGACACATGCCCAAAAAGCAAGCTCGGGAGAGCGCAAGGATTTTGTTGGGGGATGAATTCAGTGGGAGTTATTGCAGGAGGCCCAATGCTGGCTTTCCTTCTTATTAGTTTTGATTTGGTTAGCGTGTATACAATTTTTTTAATAATTGGATTAGCTATGATTTTTATTCCGTTTTTAATGCTTTTAGTAAACGATTCAATTCAAGTGCCCGAAGTGAAGCTCAAACTCCATCTAAAAAAGATGTTTAATAATAGCAGAGACTGGAAGGCTTATATATATTCCATGAGTCGCGCGTTTTTAGACGGTGTCATTCTCCTACTAATTTCAATTTATACCTTAATTAAATTAGGCTTAATCAAAACTGATGGAGTCACCCTGTCCATTGAAGGAAGTAATCTAAATGTATATCTCTATCAAGCGTATGTTTCCTTAATAATAAGCGTTGGTATTATAATTGGGGCCATAGCAGGGGGACAAACCGCTGATCGTTTATCAAGAAGATTAAGTGTTGTGATATCTGTTATTATTACTGTGGTCTCTTTATTTTTACTATTAATTGATTATTCAATCGTCCTCGTCTTGCTATTTATTGCCAGCTTGACAGGAGCTTCTCTCGGTTGGCGGAGGTCGAGCGCTTCGGCTATCATAAGTGAGATCTCCAAAGAACATCCAGAAATGGATAGTACCTACTTTTCTATCGCCATGGCTTTTGCCAATATCGGTGCATCGCTCGGATTATTATTGACAGGAATTTTTCTGAATTTCACACAAGATTATCAAGCAACTTTTCTATTCTTAGCCTTATTGTCTTTATTAGTTTTAATACCACTATTTCTCATGGATCCTAAGGATTACGAGTATAAAATTAATTCAGAAGCTTAAATTATACTAAAGGAAGAGCTTAATTTGCTCATATCGTCATAAATCATATCATTGTTACACAGGAATTAAAGCAGAGATTGTATGATGAGTGAAGAAGGAGAATATAACGAAAAAAACGCTTACAACATAGCTAAGAGGTTGGCATTCCCCCGATTAGTTGGTTCTGAAGGAGAAAGAAAGGCAATCAAAATCGTAGTGGACGAATTTAAGAAAGCAGGATTTAATAGGGAGCAAATTAATAGAGAATCTTTTAAAACTTCCTATTACAATTGGAAATTTGTTAGATTCGTCTTTATACCTTTAGGATTTCTTCTTATTATAATTGCTTTTTGTTTTTATCTCAACTTCTGGCTAACGATTTTATTGAATATCATTTTTTTAATATCTGCGTCAAAAGTATTAGGATTTGCCACCTCCAGCGATATCAAGCTATTTAAAGACGAGTCCAAGAATCTTAAAACTGAGAACATTTTTACGCGCATAAAAGGCGAGACAGCAAGAAGGAAAGTTATTTTTATAGCTCACTATGATTCAAAATCTCAAACTTTTCCTTCAATATTTAGAATCGTCTCTTTTTTGGTCGTAGTTTTTGGGTTTTTAGTGCTCACAATATTGTATATGATTCTGAGCATAATACAAATTTTTATACCTCTCTCTTTTCCGTTGTTAAATCATTTCTTATTGGGTTTAAGTATATTTGTTGCTTCTGTCGGATTTCTAAACTATTTTAATATAACAGGAAACGAATCTCCAGGCGCTCTCGACAATGCTGCAAGCGTAGGGACGGTGATTGAACTAGCACGGTATTATAAACAAGCTTCGACGGACGATTTAGACTTAACTTTTTTAATTACGGGCTCTGAAGAGTTAAACCTAGGGGGAGCAAAATTTTTTATTAAACGACATGGTTCGGAATATGG
>WJKD01000296.1 GCA_014729315.1 Promethearchaeota archaeon
ATAATAGTTTGCTTAACTGATTGTAGGAAGTGTGCGGCACCGTAAAATGCGCTAACATTAACATGCAGCCGATTTTAGCCGCCGATTCGTTCAGGCTAAATTCGGGGGATTTTCAATTTCAGTCAGTTTATACCGTTTCCTCTGATGCGGCTAAATCGGCTGATGATCTTGTTAGGTTGCTAATATATCCTTTAAAATTAAGAATGGAAATAATGAAATGTATTTAAAGAGTTTTGTAATTAAAAACTTTAGGTGCATCAAGGATTTGACTCTTGATTTCAATGATGGGTTAAACATTTTAATCGGTGAAAATAATTCGGGCAAAACAAGTATATTGGATGCATTAAGAATCTGTTTTTCATATGGCAATCAACGTAGGGATATTTACGTAAGGAAAGAAGATTTTCATATAGATTTAAAAAATCCTAAAAGTGAAATTGAAGATATTGAATTTCATTTATATTTTAAAATTAAAAATCAAGAGAAAGCAGGCTATTTTAATGACATGTTATCAGTGGTAGGTGATCATCAAGAATTGCAATTACATTTTAAATATTTTATAGAAAATAGAAATGGTTTAGAAAAAATAAGATATAAAGTATGGGGTGGTGATAATGAAGGACAGCCAATAACTCCAGATGAATTAGATCTTTTATTTTTCGTTTATTTAGGTGCTTTACGTGATGCAGTTCGTAATTTACGACCAGGACGTGGAAATATTATAGGAGATTTATATACAAAAATCGAAACGGATGAAGAAAAACAAAAGGCATTAGCTAATAAAGTACATAATTCCCTTCAAACCGATTCAGAATGGACAAAATTAATATCAAAAGGCAAAGATCAAGTTAACGAGCATTTAAAAAATTTTTCTATAACAGATAAAATTCAAAAAATTAGTATTGATTTTTTACCTGTAGAATTTAGACGAATAGTTGAAAATTTAATAATTCAAATACCAATTTTTAAGGATGAAATTAAAAGTAGTGACCAACAAATTTATTTCGAGCTTTATCAGAACGGATTAGGATACAATAATTTAATTTATACAGCAGCTATTCTTGGACATTTACAGAAAAAACAGGAAATTGAAAAAGAAGGATATATAGCATTATTAATTGAAGAACCAGAAGCACATCTACATCCACAACTTCAAAATATATTTTTTAACTATTTAAATCAATTAAATATCTCTGGATTTCAGATATTCATTTCATCACATTCCCCAACTATCACTGCAAAATCTGATTTAGATTCTATTTTAGTACTTCAAAATAAAAAGAATTTAATATCATCATTATCAATAAAAAGCTCGAATTTAACTGAAGATAATATAAAATATCTACATAAATTTTTAGATGTTACAAAATCACAGCTTTTTTTTGCCAATGGGGCTATTTTTGTTGAAGGTATATCTGAAGCTTTGCTTATGCCTGTATTTTCAAAATTAATGGGTTCAGATTATTGCATTGAAAAGAATGGAATTGAATTAGTAAATATTAATGGAGTAGCTTTTGAACATTTCGCTAATTTATTTAATTCTGATTCAATAGAAAAGAGACTAATTTCAAAAGCATCAATCTTAACTGATGATGATCGAAATGATGAAGAAATTGAATCGCCTCGAGCGCAAAAGGCAATGGACTTAGAAGGTGGCAATTTGAAAGTTTTCTTGGCGGAGAGAACTTTTGAGTTTGAATTGTTTAAATCTGGAAATGAAAAGATATTAATTGATACTTTTGCTGAAATATGTCCAAGAGCAGTAAAAAATATCGATAAGGGAAACTCTGTTGATGAATATGCACAAAATTTTGTTGATAAAGTGTCTTCAAATAAAGCTAAATCAGAATTAGCACATAAACTTGCAATACGATTAACAAAACCATCTGAGTCACAAAATTTCATAATTCCTGATTATATCAAAAATGCTATTAAATGGGTTGTGAAGGGTGAAATATAAATTTGAATCATTATCGAAAAAACAACGAGAGATAGTATTTCAAAAAAGTGGACAATTTGTCGTAAGAGCCTGTCCAGGAAGTGGTAAAACATATTCTGTAGCTGCAAGATTGGCTTATAAAATTTCTGAGTGGAAAAAAAGATGTCAAGGAATTGCAGCCATCTCATTTACTAATGTTGCTTGGCAAGAAATTGAATCAAAATTATCTGAAGACTTTGGCATTAGAACTCCATTGAATTATCCTCATTTTTTAGGTACAATTGATAGTTTTATTAATAGATTTATTTTTCTTCCGTTCGGACATCTTGTGATGAAATGTAGTTGTAGACCGATTTTAGTTGGTCCACCTCATGGAAGGTGGACAGGAAGAAATTTTTTTGAAGAACAATTTACTAATATTAGTTTTGGTTTAGATGATTCTTGTTATCTTATCCACAAACAAGCTATTAATTCAAAAACGTGGAGCAACAATAAACATAAATTTCTTGCTACAAAAAATCGCTTATTAAAATTTGGTTATGTTATCCAAGCGGATGCAAATTATTTCGCAATGAAAATATTGAGAGAGTATCCACAAGTTGCTAAATCTCTAATTACCAGATTTCCTGAATTTATCATAGATGAAGCGCAGGATACATCAGATATCCAGATGGAAATAATTGATCTTTTAATACAAAATGGGTTACAGGAAATTGCATTAATTGGTGATCCTGATCAAGCAATATTCGAGTGGAATGAAGCTAAACCACAACTCTTTAATGATAAATTTGAATCTTGGAAGAAAAATTCAATTTGTTTGAATGACAATAGGAGAAGCTCACAGAATATATGTAATTTTACATTTGGCTTATCAACACTTGAAAATTGCTCAATCGCAACATCAAATGAAGTAAAGAACTTTTCATTTATTCCAGAAATTATTACTTATGATTCTCAAAATTTAAAAAATACGATTGATTACTTCTTGAAGGTCTGTATTGAAAATGATATTGTTATTGATGAGCAGAATGTAGCTGTTTTGTATAGGAGTAAATCTTTTTATGATTTAGTACTGAATAGGGACGATGAAATACAGAATTCGCAAAACGATCCATGGGATCCAAAGAAACCTTTCGTTAAAAACATAGCATTCGGCAAATATTTATATGATAATGGTAAATTTAGAGAAGGTTTTGACAAAGTAACAAAAGCAACTATTAAGGGGCATAACAATCTGAGATGTTGTACACAAGAAAATATAAGAACAATTATAGAAAAAAATGGATTTATTGAGTATCGAAGAGAATTCTATCGAATTATTTCACAGATATTACCATCAACAAAACTAACTTTGAAAAATTGGATCACTCTTGCAAATAGTAATTTTAAAAAGGAGAACATCAATTTAACATTATCAATTAAAAATAAAGCTAACGATTGTTATTTCGATGAGTTATTTTTATCAGAAATTGCAAAAGATGATGATTTACCTTTCAAATTAGGTACTGTTCATTCTGTTAAAGGAGAAACTTTTGAAGCTGTATTATTATTGTTAAAAAGTAAAGGGATTGGTAAAACTTATATGAATCTATTAAAACAGAATGTCAGTTTGGTTGATAGTGAAGAATTAAGAATTATTTATGTAGGAATAACACGTCCACGCAAGGTATTGATATTAGCTGTGCCTAATATTGAAAATAAGCATTGTTGGGAAAATAAATTGATAAGTGCTTAAAAAACAACCTAACAATTGCATTAACTTGACCGTGCGCCGTGAAACGGCAAGGAGGATTTCCGCCAAAGGCGGATGTGGGGAGGTGTTAATGTAAGTCCCACAAGTCGACCTACTTTAGCGTGAAGGGAAACTGCCACGTGAAAAGAGCATGGTAGGAAAGCGGGTTGAGACGGACTGGATACCGTCAAGAGGATACCGCAACGACTGATTGATATGGCAAAAGCTTCAGGGAGTGAGATAATATTTATTTTTTCTATCTCACTCCCTATACTGCTTGAACTCTAATGACCAGTGATGCCTTGCATCATCTATAGGAAGACCAGTTGGAACCTATACCCCATTTGCTTCGCTGTAGGCGGTCAGGACATCGAAGATAACACCCGATGGGGACACATTACAATGAGTAATG
>WJKD01000297.1 GCA_014729315.1 Promethearchaeota archaeon
GTGTTTTATCCAACCCTCTATCCAGGGATAATTTCCCTTTTTTAACGGTTCTAAAATTTCAATATCTCTACGTTCAACCTCGATAAGATCGTCTGGACAAGAATTTTCACACGCTCCACAGTAAAAGCATTGATCTTCGTCGCACGCAATTTTCCCATACTTCATCACGTCTTCGGCGGTTTCGGGAATAAAAAACGATTCTACAGGACAGATGTTTACACAAGCCTTGCAACCTTGAGGATCGCATTTCCATAACATCCCTTTACGAATTACTACTTCTCCATCGATTGGAGATCTGATGCGAAAGCATTCCGTTGGACATTTTTTTTGAATTTGATAATAATCCTTTACATGATGGCGTTCTCTTGCTTTGACACAAAGTTTACAGATCTCGTTCGATTCATCTTCAACGCACTTTCCCTCGTCAATTTCGTAGAACTTCCCAATCGATGGGAACTCCTTGAGATCAATTTTCCCATCTGGTTTGATATTCTCGTGAAAGGCGTCGTTTGGACACACTACCGCGCATAACATGCAATAACAACACTTTTCGTGGTCAATTAGAAGTTTAGGATTAGATTCGTCTATAATATCTTGGGCAATTTCTGGAATCGGACCGAGTTCGATCGCGTCAACGGGACAAACCAGCTTACATAGACTACATCCGATACATTTTTTAATATCATAGGTGAGTTTCTTATCAACATCTTGATAGTGCCAATTTAGAATAAATCGTTCTGGTTCAACATTAAGTGTTTTCTCGATATTTTCTTCTGGTTCTTCCGAATCAGTATTATCTTGGGTTGCTTGAGAAATAGACTATCAACTCGTAAAATAAGCTCTTATCTATTATAATTAAATTGTGCGTTATAATTAATCTTAATGCATTCAAAAAATAATCAAATTTAGATAAGTACGTAAGGTTGATAGCATCTACCTAAGTATTTCCAAATTTAGTATTGATGCGAAATTATAAGGTAAATCAAAGAATTTCATAAGTTTCTAAAATATATTGTTCCCCAATAGCCCCGGCGCTAATTGCTCCATCCTCGTCAACTCGGGGATCAGGGATAAATTTCTCTTTTTTGAGAAACCCTTCTAAAGTTACTTTTTCCCCTAAAACCTTTGAGTCCCAAGAATCAAGATCTTTCACATAGATCACTTCTCTATCGTTCGTAATTAATACTGCACCTCCCTTTGCGTCTTGAGCGATCCCTTCCAATCTTACTTTACTTCCCAATCTTTCTTCAAGATTCATTTCTTAAATCAGTCCTTTTTTATTAAGTCTTATTTTATTAATCTCTCGTAAAAGTAGCTAATAAAATTAAAATAATTTTAGAATTATAATAGTAATGTAAGCATATAAGTTCGTATAAATCTAAATCATACTCATCAACTTTAAATTATAATTTGAATAACACCTTCGCTAAAGAAAATGGAAATATTCCCTCCTCTTAATAAATTTACCCCGAAACAATGGGCAATAATGTTAAGCAATATAACCATAATCGGATTAATCTTTTCCTTACACTTTTTTCTGGAATTTACAATCATCAGAAAAGCAGGATTATCAGATTTTTACATTTTGTTTCATCTGTTAGGTCTGCCATTAGGTGCCATATTTGCGATAAAGATTTTCTATAGGATGCGACATCTCTTAGTATACACAATTTCGATGAGTTCGATGATTTTCTTCTTTATTGCTCTCTATTTAATAAATCAGAAGTGGTTTGTGCCAGTAGGGTTATTAGGGGCAGGAATAAGTATTGGAGTGATTCTTGGCGTTGTATTCGAACAGTTAGCTTTTATCACCAAGGATACAAGGTTTGCCGGTCGGTTATTTTCGTTTGGAATCGTTGGAACATCGTTAATAGTTATAATTCTAGCATTTCTTGATCTTTTAGGAAATGTATGGATGATGGTTGGATTTTTAATTCTTATCTTTACGTTTACGCTTGGATTCACATTATATGGAAGAACAGAACATAAAATCATAGCTCAAAAGAGCGTAAATATAATCAGTTTTCTTAAGAATTCTAAGAATTTAGCTTTGATAGCATTTAGCTTTTTTTTAGGTTTCTTTTTCACAAATACCTATTACGCAACTTTATTGATACTAGAACAAAATAATCTCAAGACCGATTTGAATTTAATAGTCATTCTTTTATTTTTTTGCGTTGCGATTATATCGTTCTTCTGTGGTTTCATAGCAGATACTTTGGGAAGAAGATTAACTGTTCTCTTAGGATTAATAATAGAAGCGTTAGCATTTTTGTTATTTTCTCTTTTTGATAATATAATTGATTCATTTATTTATATCTTCATTATAATCGTAGGAATAGGTTTTACGATGAGCTTCAGTATGGGTCTTTTATTAGGACTCGAGACAGTCCCTCGTCGGTATGTAAGAGATCATGCAGCTCTTTTTATGATGTTTGCCGGTCTTGGAGAGAGTAGCGGTGTTATTCTTGCTGAAATTTTGAAGCCTATAATATTAGACGATCCTGCTTATTTGACGATGATTCTAATTTTTATCTTTTTTACAGCGAGTTTTATAATTTTTCAGCTAAGAGAAACGCTTCCTTCAAGAGCTGAAATATATAAACGACCTGATAATCTTTCAGCTGAAGAGATTGAACTATGTAAAGAAAATAAAATCTGCATAGTCTGTAAGAATAAAGTCTCAAGAGTGCTTTATTTGTGTCCTCAATGCGAATCTCTTTATTGTACGAAATGTGCTGAAGCCTTGAGTAATTTAGATAATTGTTGCTGGGTTTGTGAAATACCATTTGATGATTCTAAGCCAAGTAAATCTCAAGACCCTTACTCGGTCGAGGATATTGGAAAAAAGAGTAAAATTTCCTAGTATATTACGAAAACTCAAAGATCTTAATAGAAATTGAAATAAATAAGCACAATTTTACTGAATATTTATTCACACCCCCCTCCTTTCTGAACTTAAAATATACCTCTAAAAAAA
>WJKD01000298.1 GCA_014729315.1 Promethearchaeota archaeon
CCTTCTAGCTTCATAGAACTATTATTTAACCACAAAGTTTTTTGAAATAAATAAAGTAATTTACAATTAAGGAAGTTTGTATGTCTGAGAAACAAGCCGGAACCGTAAAATGGTTCGATAGCCGCAAAGGTTATGGGTTTATCACTTTAGAGGACGGCTCTAAGGATATTTTCGTGCATTATAGCGCGATCGAAGGTGACGACGACGATTTCAAAACTCTCTATGACGGAGAGAAAGTAGAATTCGAAGTAGTTGAGGGAGATAAAGGTCTCCAAGCCGATCACGTGACAGTCACGGAAAAAAACCTACAACGCAGACGCGGATATCGAGATAGAGGCGGCTACTTTTAGTTAGATGTGTGAGATAAAGAGGTATAAAGATCTAAAACAGTAATAACTGATTTTGGTTAGTTTTTTACGAATTTTAACAGATTTTTATAAATTCTTATTTGAAATATGTTTCACACGAATAATTAATTGCGATCGTCAAGTAAATGATAGTTAGGCAAGTTCCTTGTGAACTGAGCTAACTTATCAAATTTTTTTTAATTTTTTCTCATTTTCTAATTTACTCAATTCCTTTTCTTATCCTATTTCGATTTTTGTTTGTAGTTGAGACTGATTTAGTAATTACCCCGTCGAATGGGAAGCGGATCGGTGGTGAAGGCCATTCGATTACATAGTTTTAATAACATTTCCATCTTTATCTCAGAATAATCTTGTAAGTTCCACAAATTCGTTATTTCATTTGGATCCGCTTTCAAGTCGTAGAGTTCGCCAAAACTATGAGAATGGTCGACGGTAATTTTATAATTTTCGGTTCTTAACATAGTCGAAAACGCGACAGGATCCTTGTGCCAGGGCATTGCGTTGTAATATTCGCAGTATACATCATCCTTGTGATGTTGTTCTTGAGAATTATGATTCATTAAGGGTGAGAGCGATTTTCCTTGCATACCCGGATGATCGGGGATGCCTACCATTTCAAGAATAGTTTGCGGTAAGTCAATAAGCTCGACCATATTGTCTACTTTTTTTGGTTCCAACCTATCTGGCCAGGAAATAAGAAGCGGTACCCGAATTGCAGGCTCGTAAAAATAGGGGCCTTTTAAATAAAGCCCATGATCACCTAACATTTCCCCGTGATCAGCCATAAAGATAACAATAGTATTGTCGTATTGCCCCGTTTCTTTTAAAACAGAGAAAAGGCGCCCTACTTGAGCGTCAATAAGATCGCACATCGCCCAATATGCCGCTCTTACCAGTCTATGGTCTTTTTCTTTCATTCGGGGATAGCGATATTTTTCTGTTTGTCCATAGGCTCCCTCGTGATCGATTTTTTGCCAAATGGGCTTATTTTCCAACTCTCCTTCTGTAAAATTTGGAAGGGGGATTTCGTCCAAGTGGTCTAAATATCGATTCAGATAGCTTTCTGGAGGGTCGAATGGATGATGAGGAGAGAAGATATTAACCGAATATAGCCATGGTTGAGAATGGCTCGCAGTATTTTGAATAAAAGAGATAGCTTTTTCAACGCACCAGGTAGTTTGCGTGTTTCCCGGTAATTGCCCGAATTGTATATATCGCGAGCGTTTAAATCGTTTGGAAATGTATTTAATCTTTTTTTGTTGCAGCCATTGGTGATATTCGTTCATCGCCCAATAGTTGCCCGAATCGTGAGACCAGAAGAATTGGTCGTAACCGTCGTCAATTCGGCGCTCTGTACCTTTACAAACCTCGGGGTCGCACGCAGAAAGATGTAATTTTCCTGATAATCCGCAGATGTATCCTTTATCCGATAAAATTTTTGTTACCGGAACTTCGTCCTCTGGAATGTCAGCTCCATTTTGACGAGCTCGACAAGTTCGCGGATATCTACCCGTAAGAAAACACCCTCGACTGGGCATACACACTGGACTCTGAGAATAGGCATGCGTAAAAAGGACGCCTCCCTCTGCTAATTTGTCCAAATTAGGAGTTTTGGTAAAGCTATTACCGTAGCATCCTAAAGTATCCCATCGTTGTTGATCGGTGCTGATCCATAATATATTTGGCTTTGACATATCCCTCTTACCATTTGCATGTGGAAAAATTCTATTAATTAATTTATACTTGATAGGAACGTATTTCTGCTAATAAGATTTATACACATATCCAGTATTAAAAATTGTGTAATTGCCAAAGCACGGAGGAATTCAAATAAGAATAAATGCAATCTTTAGCAATACGACAAGCTACTTAATACAAGAAGTAAAAAAATGAAAAAAGTATTATAGGATTAGGGAAGTTGACAAATTTTGGGTTTTATTGTTATTCGGGCATGCTCATTCCGATCATTGGCATTGCTTCGGCTCCCGTTAAAAGTGTTTCCATGACATAAGTATAACCTTCGACTTCTGCCAAAATTAGCATAGTTTTAGTCAGTTCTTTTAAGGTCTCTTCATATTGACCAGGTTTTACCTCGTATACTGCAGTAATTCGAAAACCATCTTTCGTCGTGGCAACCCCGACGGGTACAACTCGTTTAGCCATACTTGGCTTTATTCCGCTTTTTTTACGTACTTCTATATATTTCTCCCCGACTTGTTTTACTACATGAAGAGGATAATAGGACGTAATCATAATATATACCATTTGGATTTAACCTCTCTTTTTTTTAATTTGTACAAAAGTTAAATGCTTTTTGTACTTGAATTAAGATCCACTTTTCTTATCAAAATTTATCCATTTTTGTAAAAAATATTTTATGAAATAGACTCTATAAGAAAAATTAAAGTGTAATCTCAAATTCCGAATTGAGAAACAAATGAAAAATTGTTACTACTTATTGAAACAGATTGATTAAATTAATAAAAAAATAAAAAAAGTGCATTACCTGAAATTAACACTTTCCTGAACTTGGATTTATTACTTTTTCCAAAATGTTTTACCTTTTTGAATCCGAGATTTAATAATCTTTTCTTTAACCATCTGATTAAGCCTTAATTGGAGATCTCTAGCTTGCATCATATCCTTTATTCGGAAAAAAAAATTAAATCTTGTAAAGATTGCCATTCATTTTCGTTTAAAACAATTCCGATTTTTTGCGATGAAAAGTATTATCTTCATTTTAATGGATATAGGAAAGGTTATTTATCTTGCAGGACCCGTATGAAACGGATTATAAGTCTATTTGTATTGCGGAGCTTAGGTTGAGCCCCTCAGCGATTGTCGAGACGGCGTATATACATTGTATATACAATTTGTGGTAATGCGAAGATATTGCATTAATAGTTTCTTTAAAAAGAAGAATATAATTTAACCTTGTTCTATTTTCTCTCTAGCAGTATTGTAAAGTTTTAAACTCATCCTAAAACCAATTGTATTTAATTTTTCTATATGTACTAGTGCTTCCTCTTTAGAGATATTGTGTTTTTTACTGAATTTATCAATATACCTAATGTACCCGTTACTTTTCCCCCTAATGCTCTACATACATTTCTTAACCCTTTATCATCGGTGGCTATGATTGAGGAGGAAGAATCAATTAATAAGGCGACAATATCAGAATCCCTTGTTTCATTTGTATCCCCTAAAATCTTTAATGATTGCTTTATTGATTTCTCTGAAGGTATAACTTTTTGGAATTTCAAGGTTAAACCAGCACTTTTAGCAGGTTCATTCGTAATTTCATTTAACACCTTGTCTGGGATTAAACAATTATTAATCAATTCTATTTTTCCCAGATTATCTAAAGAAATTAAAATAGTTGAATCGACTATCATTCAATGGCCTTTAATTCATCATTGATTTCATCTGGGCTAATTTGAACAAGTAATCCTTTTTCTTTAGGAATCGTAAACCAATCTGCTAAAGAGATACCTGCAGTTCGAGCAGCTTGTTTTATGCTAATTTCATTTGAGATATATAGTTCTATTGCTTTTTTCAATTTTAATTCTTTTAATCCTACTTCTAAAGTTTTTCTTGTTGCCTCTTCCTTATTGATACCAAGTAGTTCTGCCAACTCTTCGATATCCTTTTCTAAGCCAACCATTCTCAAATCCTACTCTTTTAAATATTTTATCTCTAATATTTTGTATGAAAAAAAAGCCTAATATATTTTATGGATTGATAATTTGAAAAAAATGGGATATATTGATTAAAGATCTTTATCCACATTACTTAATAAATCCAACAAAGAAATCTAAATAATCCCAAATTGAACACCCTTTTAGACGAGGAAGCGAAAGCACAACGCGCCGTTCAGATAGGACGATTACACGCCGAAATCGGGAATCGAGAGGAAGAGATGGAATCGCTCCAAAACGCGTGGAGAGACGAGGAACGAATCGAGCAACTGAAAGAGGAAATCGAAAACCTCAGCAGCAGAGGTGCCTTTTCGCTGGAGTTC
>WJKD01000299.1 GCA_014729315.1 Promethearchaeota archaeon
GGGATTGAAACTGACGAAAGCTCGTTATTTACTGAACACGACGAAAGCGACATTAAAAAAGAGAAGAAAATCGATGATATTTTTGACGATCCAGGTTTTCTCGAATTTTAAGTAATCTTTTTTCTAAAATATTAAATTCTATTCGTAATTAAGTTGATATATTTTCTCCTTGACATTAGAAGGAATCGAGTCCCATATAGGTAAATTTAAAATGAAATTGAAAAAATTTTTGAGTCCGAACTTTCTTTTAACGATAAAATAACTCCAATTATTAAAAGCCATATTATTAAATAACTTTATTAAACTCATTCCAAAGGGATTGTACTTTAAAGTAAAGACTTTAGCAAGATAGGCACCTATTCGTTTAGTCTGGGCAATTGACTCGGGATAGACGGATTCTGATAACGGACGATTAAAAATTTCGAATAAAGAAATGATGGGGATTAATTTGTCCAAATAATCATTTACTTTTTTTTCGTAATCGGGATCCTCGAGCTTTAACATGGTTATATTTTCCAATCTTTTTACGGCGTATCTAAATTGTCTTTCTTTAAAAAAAAGCCACATTTTCCCCATTCTATCTTTTAGATTTTTAAGACTTTTAAGCACCTCGACATCCTCAAATCTGAATTTGCATTTTTTTTCGAAATTTCGGATATGCGAGAAGAACACGGATTCTGACGATTCTTTTTCGTAATCATAAAATTCGTCGTATTGTTCGTCTTTGTCCCATTCAACCGATACTTTTCCAGTCAGTTTTGGTTTGTGAATAGTGTGAGTATAAAGAGGAGTTATCCAAAGCAGTTCTTTAAGTTGATTTAACATTGTTTGGAAGCATTTGAGTTTGCGATAATTCTGATAAATATCATTGTCTCCTTTCAGCTTAAACGAAAAGATTTTAAAATTATTCAATAGGTATTTGATTTTATTAATGAGCTTTTGTTCTTTAAAAATTCTTTTTCTCTTTTTTCGATAATATATTATTTTTTTTACTATGAGTTTATGAACTTCGATTAACCTTTCGATATAGGAATAAAAGTCTATATCGTATTTTGTTACAATTTCTTCGTGAGTCAACACGGGAACTTCTAAAATTCGAGGCTTATATTTTGAATTTTTTATACTCTCGACGCTCATCGCGTGGTCGCCTATTGTGTAAGAGAATAAAACGCTTTGAAGCGCATCTTTGATCGAGGAATAATGACCCAAACTTTTTGAATCTCCCGTAAAATAACCGTGAAATAAAGTGTTAATACCCTTAAATTCCTTATTTTCGTATTCCGATATAATGACGGACTCGAATTCTCCCGGATGATGTCTTTTTGATTTGAGCTTTTTATTGACTAAAAAAATAGCTTGATTTGCCTTGTGGCACACAGTATAACTCCATCGAAGGAGAGGTTCAAAAATTTTCAAATATTTAGAGGTATAACCGTAAAATTCTGGTCCAAAATATAGTGGAAACCCGAATCCTCTCGAGGTAGAATAGATAAATTGAAACAAATTTCTAGTTTTTTCTCCTTTCAGCATACCTGGAAATTTGAAGTGCAAGACCATCCGAGGATATAACGCTTCCATTCCTAAATTCATCCAAGCTTCAAAAAGAATGATACTATCGGGGAATCTAAACGAATCGCTTTTACTCGCAAAATCATCGCTGAGCGTGTTTAAGGCTGTGGGTAAAGAAAACAACCAATCTATATTTTGTTTAATCGTTCTTAATCCTTCTTTGAATCTTCTTAATATTAAGGGTTTTATTTGATTTTGGACTTCTTTTTTCTTATGATAATAATTATTAATAACCCTAATTAGCGAAGTAACTTCTAGGATTCTTCTCTTTAAATCGTGGGCTACTTTGACGGTCTTAATTGCTGAGCTATTTGTTTCAGTACTCTCCAAGGGACTTACCAACAAGATATCATACTTTTCATTATGAGACTCTTATAATTATTTAACATAACTAATTTTTTAATCTTATTTAAAACATAAGTGTATATCGCATTTCATTTATTAAATGACTTCTCTCAAAAAGATTTCACCTAAGTCAAAATCCAATAGGAAAATATGAGAAAAACATAAAAAAAGGTTTCGATGTTTCTAACTACGCCATTCACATAATAGTAGGAATTCAATTAATTTCTCGTAACAAGTCAAGCGCGGTCTGGCATCGTTCGCTGCCTCTATGATCGTTTACGTTTCGAGAAAAGTTCTTTCAACTCCCCCATAATAGCTCCTCTAAGGCTCTGGGGTGACGCAGCTCGTTTTGGACCTGGTCCTGGTCCTCCGGGCGGTCCTCCGGGTGGTGGTGGTGGTCCTCCGGGTGGTGGTCCTCCGGGTGGTGGTCCTCCAGGTGGTGGTCCTCCAGGACTTGCCGGTGTTGGTGCTGGACCTCCAGGACTTGCCGGCGAGGACATTCCTCGAGCTTTAAGCGCAGAAATATCGTTATTCATCGTGTTGATCTTTGATTGTAATCCGTTAATTTGTTGTTCGAGCGTTTTTATAGAAGAATCCACGAGATCTGGGATGCGTAATACGATTGACATAATTTTCTCGATAATATCTCCAAACGCGTTCACCTTATCTTCTAATGGAGATTTCTTAGCCTCTGCGATAAAGCTTGCAAACTCTTCAGCCATCTTTTATCACTATATCTTATTATTTTCAAAAGGTACTATCAAATAATATTCTATTAATATTATATTTCTTTTGTCTAATAAAAATATCTTCTAGAGTTTATTTAACCAATTAATTAAATCTACATATAAAAATTCCTTAATAAATACTTTTTGAGATCGTAATTTCGTCTCTATCCTTATAAATTCAAAATAGAAAAAGAAAATCCCCATACTATAAAAAAAAGAATAGGATAAGAAAAATTTCAAGGATTTGAATCTTCATAAACAATTTTGCCTTTTAAGCGATTAACTTAAATCGCCGACAGTTGTTTTTAATTTGTTCCAAAGCTCGTTAACTTCGTTTCTTACCTCGAGAAATTGTTCTATCTGTTTAAGTA
>WJKD01000300.1 GCA_014729315.1 Promethearchaeota archaeon
GAATAATTGGAGGCACTGGTTCAAAAGTTTCACTTGAAAATAAAAGCGATGTAAAGATTTACACGCCCTATGGAAATACTTCAGCCGCAATAACAATAGGAGATTTTAAGGGAATTAAAGTTGCTTTTATACCTCGTCATGGGATTGGACATTCAATAGCCCCTCACAAAATAAATTTCAGAGCAAACATATGGGCTCTTAAAACTCTTGGAGTTAAATTTCTTATATCGCCCTCTGCGGTAGGCTCTCTCAAGAAAGACCACGAAAAAGGTAAGTTCGTATTAATTGACCAATACATCGATCGTACAAAAAAGAGAGAAGAAACATTTTACGAGGGGGGGAAACTATGCCATATCGGACAAGCGGATCCTTACTGTGAGTATTTAAACGATTTGTTTTTTCAACACGGAAAAAACTTAGGTATCAATATACAAAAAGGCGGGACATATGTCTGCATAGAAGGACCCAGATTTTCCACTCGAGCAGAATCCAAGATGTTTAAACATTGGGGCGGAGACGTAATCGGTATGACAAGTTATCCTGAAGTTGTGTTAGCTGCTGAGAAAGAGATATGTTATTGCTGTATTGCTACAATTAGTGATTTGGATGTATGGGCGGGACATTGTCAAAATTGCGGTATAGTAGAATTTAGCGAAGCTTGTACGAAATGTGGTGGACCAATTCAAAAATTAGCAGTCAATGTTGATGAAGTATTAGAAACCATGGCTAAAAATGCTAAGAATTTAAAGAATCTGCTTGAGAGAGTTTTACCTGAAATTGAAACTAATAGAGATTGTCCGTGCCATCATACCTTAGATGGTGCTATTTTGTGACTAATAATAAGAAAAGTAAAAAAATTGATATAAAAATATAATAATATAATTTTTTTTTACGCTAATTACTCCTCAACTGGTATCTCAACTAACGACATAACATCGTATGCTTTTAGCTTATCTCGGCCATGTAAACTTCCGGTTAATTCAATTACGAAAGCAATGCCTGCAACAATTCCTCCTGCTTTTTCAATTAACTTACATGCTGCCTCTGCGGTTCCTCCAGTAGCTAATAAATCATCAAAGATGAGTACCTTTTCTCCCTTTTTTATTGCATCTACATGCATTTCAATTGAGTCTGTTCCATATTCAAGCTCATAGGTCTCACTAATAATTTTATAAGGTAATTTTCCCGGTTTTCTTATTAATATAAATCCAGCACCTAAAGCATATGCAATTACGCCACCCCAAACGTAACCTCGGGCTTCTATAGCTGCGACTTTATCAATTCCTTTTTTCTTATAATGTTTAATGATTAAATCGCACGATTTTTTGAACGGAGCGTGCACCTGGCATAATGTAGTAATATCCTTAAATTGAATACCTGGTTTTGGCCAATCAGGAACATTTCTTATGTGATCGATTAATTTCAAATATACCACTCGAATGTTTTATATTCTAATTAAAAATTATATTTTATTTAATTAAAAATTATACAAAATTTAATTCGAAATACGGGAAGGATTAAAATCGGAAAAATCGAATTTATTTGAAATGATAAATTTTAATAATGCTCCTTTACTTCTTGGCGCTTATCCTCGACTTTTCCTTCCAAAAGAGGATCGTTGGTTCTTTCCATCCATTTTTCTAATCTAGAGCGAAGATCATTTAAAACTTCTTGGTACGATGCATCTTTTAGTATATTATTTCTCTCAAGTTGATCTTTTTCAAGATCATAAAGTTCCTCCATAGGACGTTCTTCCTCGTCCATTGATTTCATTACTTGTCCAGTACCATCTATAAAGATATCTCTTGGAATTTGATATAATCTATCCAAAGATTTGAAATTCCTGATATATTTAAATCGTCTTGTTCTAATTCCTCTCATTGGATCGTAGATCTCGTGGAATGTTTTTTCAGCAAAGATTTCAGATCTTACTTCTTCTTTCTCTTCATTTAATAATGGAAGAAAACTTACTCCTTCAATATCCTTTGGGATTTCACCACCAATGTAATCTAAGAGCGAGGGGAGTAAATCAATATTGCTAACCATCCCATCCACGATTTTTCCTCCGGAAAATAGGTCTGAATTTTTCTGATACATTATCATTAATGTCAGTAAGCCAGGATCGTAAAGTGTACACTTAGCGCGTGGAAAGGGAATTCCATGGTCCGTTGTGTAAATGAATAGAGTATTTTCTAGTATTCCAATGCTTTCGAGATGGTCTATCAATTTTCCTATTGTCTCATCGACTATTTCGATATTTCCGTAAAACTCTGCAAAATCTTGCCTTACCTCGTCGTTTTCAGGTAAATAAGGAGGGATTCTAACGCGTTCGGGATCAACAGCTTCCGACCATGCTTTGTAAGGGCGATGAACCTCGATAGTTCCAATGTTTAAATAGAAGGGCTTATCGTCGTCCTTGTGTTCTGTCAAGAATTTCAAATATTCCTTCTCCATTCTACCACGAGAATACTTAAATTCGGGCCCTCTTTTACTAATAGTATCGTAACCGAGCGTTTTAGCGTCTAAAGTTTCGTGTTGTAATCCAAGTAAATGCGTGGTGTATCCATTTTCCTTCAAATACATTGGAAGGGTTTTGTTTTCTTCGGGCATCGTCCAACCTAAATTTACGAGCCCCATGAGACCATTTTGATGAGGATATAAAGAAGTTTGGATTGATCCTCTGCTAGGGCTACACTGAGGTGCTGTACAATAATGATTAGTAAATCTTACGCCTTTCTTAGCAACTTCGTCTAAGTTTGGAGTTCGCAACTGATTTGGGGCTAAAAATGTATCGTAACAACCTAAGAACTGCCCCTGATCGTGAGTAATAAATAAAATAATATTTGGTTTTTTTTTCATAATATTCATTGACCAATGTAATTATGTAATAACAATTGAGAATAGAATTAAAATTCTTTTAAATCTTAATACTTATTAATATAATTTCAATTTTTTTTAAGTCTAATTAATTAATATTTATCAAATGCAACAATTTCAACTTCTTATTAAACCAGTGTCTTATCGGTGCAATTTAAGATGTAAATATTGTTTTTATTTGAGAGTGGAAGACATCTATCCTAAAATTGACCCTTTTCGAATGAGCGATGAGGTTTTAGAATCGATGATTTCTCAACTTTTAAAGTATCGATTCAGAGAATCGATCTTCGGATGGCAAGGAGGTGAACCTACTCTCGCAGGACTCGATTTTTTTAAAAAAGTAGTCTCTTTTCAACAAAAATACGGTCAGAGTGGACAAATTGTGGGTAACGCTATTCAAACAAACGGAACGCTGTTGGCAAAGAACGAAGAATGGGCAAAATTTTTAGAAAAATACAAATTCCTTATAGGATTAAGTCTTGACGGACCGAAGCATATTCACGATAGATATCGAAAGGATATCAAAGGGGGATCAGTTTGGGAGAAAGTAATGCAAGCTGCTCAGACATTTCGAGATTATGGAGTTGAGTTCAACATTCTTTGCGTAGTTAGCAAAGCGAATGTCAGTAAAGCTGAAGAGATTTATAAGTTTTTCTTAGAAAATGGATTTTACCACCTTCAGTTTATCCCCGCTTTAGAAGCGGATCAAAATGGAAAAAGAGCCTCATTCTCAGTAAGTGCAAATCAATTAGGAAAATTTTATTGTAATCTTTTTAATATTTGGCGAAAGAATCCTGATAAGGCGTCAATTAGATTATTTAATGGGATGATCGCTCATCATTTAGGATATCCAAAAGGAAATTGCGCTTATGAAAAGAAATGCGCTGATTATATGCTTGTTGAATGGAATGGAGATGTTTATCCTTGTGATTTCTTTGTTCAGGACAAGTATAAATTGGGAAACCTACTCAAACAAGATCTTTCTGAATTGAAACAAAAACGAGATAATTCCTTTGCTCAAATTAAGTTGAAACTATCTCCTATATGTCAGAAATGCAAATGGCTTGAACTCTGCTATGGAGGATGCGTTAAAGATAGATTTTTTCAAGATAATCCCCACGCTGATCGGTCATATTATTGTGAGGCGTATAGAGCCTTATTTAAAGAATCTAACCAATGGTTTATAAAGTATTCTAAAAATATAAGCTATTAAATCCGTAAACAGATGAAAGATATAACGGTGTAAAAAAATATCACTCCATTTCTACTTTACCTTAATTTTTTAAATAATTAATTTAATCTATCCTTATCTTGTGAATATTTATCTTAGTTTTGATAGAATAATTTTTTTTATTTCCAAAAAATTAAATAAAAATTAAGGTATTAAATGTATATCAGAATAATTATTGAAATTAAATCAAACAGAGTTAGATTTTTTCCATGAAAATATTATTATTAGGACCCGCTGGGGCTGGAAAGACGAGCCTACTACGTACCACGTGCCTCGGGTACAACTTCATGAAGGTTGCTAATCTAAAACCAACGAAAGGTATATCAAGAGAGAATTTTATCTTTCGAGGTATTATGGAATTAAATGTTTGGGACGCAGGAGGTCAAGAACGTTATTTAGAAAGATATTTTTCCGAATCACAACGGGAACTGATATTTTCTGAGATTACTACTGCGATTTTTATGGTAGACGCTACGGTTGAGGATCAAAGAGTTAGAGAAGTTTTTGATAAATTTCTCAAATTTGTATTTGAATTCTCTCCCCATATTGATAAGGTATACATCCTTTTGAATAAGATTGATTTACCGAATTCAAAGGAAGATAGTATCTTTAAAAAACTATCAGAAGGAATAGACGAAGACACTCGGAATAAGCTTGCCTTCACACCCGTTTCAGTAAAAGAGGGAAGCGCTCAACATAGACTCATTGAAATTTTAGATTATGAAATCCAGAGAAGTACGCTTTCTATGCAACGATTAGGTAAAATTCGCCACCTTCTTGATCAGCTGAAGATGAATACACTTTCGGATTATCTTCTTTTTAACCAGCCCGA
>WJKD01000301.1 GCA_014729315.1 Promethearchaeota archaeon
ACCTTCATGCTGACAAGAGGAGTTTCTACTTAGCGTACTTGAACTGAACAGATAAAAACAGAAACAACTTAACCACAGAAACAGTCCCCAACCCTTTGGTTATAATAAACATGAAATCAACTTTTACTTGCGTTTGATGAAAAAATATTGTATCTTTAATAAGTTAGATATTTTACTAAGGGTTAATGTCTCATTACAAATAAAGGAGTCTGATTATGATAAGGGTTAACGATCGGTTATTCGTCGGAAATGAGAGTGATTGCCGGAATGGAAATGATGAATGGGCTGTTGTCCATGCATGTAAACATCCGTGCCATCAGGCTGCTGTTGGATATCGGGGAAGTCTTGAATCCACACATCCGAATTATCTGGTGCTGGAAAGTGCGGATGATCTGTTTTTGAATATGGTCGATCCGCCGGCTCCACTTTTTAAAGCGGATTCATTTTCATCGTTTCTGGAATTTGCCGGAAGCCAGTGGGATAAAGGCAAAAAAATTCTGGTGCATTGCAATCAGGGTGAATCCCGGGCGCCATCGCTGGCAATGATGTTGCTGGCGAAGCATGTATGCCAGATCTCTGATGATTCTTATGCGGATGCACGAAATGAATTTTTGAAATTATATCCGTGGTACCGACCGGGCAAAGGGATACAAACTTTCCTGAGTCGAAACTGGCAGATGTTTTAATATGCGTGCAAGCCGCTACTATTTTCCGGCGGCGGAGAGAATATGGGGCGAATTGATGATAGAGGTGCGTTATGAAGAATAGCCGAATTATGAGATTAGTTATTTTTATCATTGTTCTGGTGATATTCATTTTGTATCGCACGGCGGATATTTTTTGATAAAATGACACGATGAGAGATTTGATTTAGTTACCAATGAAATGAAAATGGATTTTAACTGATGAGGTGATGTTATGAAAGATTCGGAAATAAAACAGCGGTTTGTTGAAATGCGTGTGGATGGCGCTTCGTTTGAAACCTGTGCCAATGAATTGGGGATCTCCAAAAGCAAGGCAATCCAGTGGAATAAGGATTTGCAGAGAGAGATTAATAATTTAGAGTTTGATAGATGCCAGACAGTTTTAGGAACGTGCAAATTAACAAAGCAGAAACGAGTGGAATTCCTGGCAAAGAATCTTGAAAAGATTAATAATGCGCTGGATAATAAATCTTATGAAGACATGTCGGTAAAAGAGTTGCTCATTCTGCAGGAAAAATTCCAAACCGAGATGAATGAGTTAACGAAATCAACAAAATATCGTACCGGCGAAATGATGGTCGTCGATCCGTTGGAAAACTTCAACGGAGGTTTAGGACCTTATGAAACCGAGCGGACGCTTGATTTGGAATGAGGTTCAAGGTAACTATTTTTAAGTCGTTTTTTCAGGGATATAGCAGTTGGCTTATTGTTCACCCGGCGAGGTTTCGCCGGGTAATTTTTTAGTATCTTCCCCCAAAAAACCATTTTCATATCTTCAATCCCCATTAATTTTTTTTCGCAAAATTAATAATTTGCAGATATAATTTTCTTGAATAGATAATCGTTATTCGTAAATTTTAAAAGTTGTCATTAAGCGTGTAAAAATATAACAGGCACAATTATATTTTTTATGGTAAGTGGCTAATATAACTTTAATGGATTTTTAGAATAGTAATAAGAATTTAAAAACTATTGCAATTTCAGTATATCATTACAATTTGATTGATATACAGTAATTATTGAATAACTTTTCACCGAGCAAAGTAATTCACCTAATTCCTTGTCATCTTTATGAACTACATCAATTGAGTAAGGAGAAAAAGAATGAGTACATCTTATGAAGATTTTATTAATAATTATCGAGATTTACTGGCTGAATATTGGGGAAAAATTTCTTCAGAAATATTAGAATGGAAAAACCAATATGAATGGCCTAAAGGCATAAAATTAGAAAAAGCAATTGAAATTAGAAATTCATTAGAAATTTCTATTAAAAAAAATTTAAATACTTACAATTATATTACTAAAGAAGTTTTCGACCAAGTAATGGTGTGGGGATTTGGTATTCCAACGAAAATTCCAGAACGAACGATTAACGAAGTCACAAAACGAGCTTTTGCGGAACTTCAAAGTAACAATATTTCAGGTTGTGCAAAAATATTGACTGAAATATATGGTGTTGGAATTAGTAGAGCTAGCAAAATTATTGCATTGTCAAATCAAGATTGTTTAGGAATATATGATAGTAGAGCTGCTCACGGATTATTTGATTTAGTCTTTAACGATAAAAGACTAATTCCCATCCCTCCTGGAAAAGTAATAGCTGGCGATTACTTGCCAAATTATGGCTATTGTGAAGCTTTTCAAAAGTATATTTATGTGTTAAAATTTTTATTGTCTAAAGCTCAAAAAGAAGATGGTTTGAGTAATGATTTTAAAAGAGTTGCGGATGTCGAAATTGCTTTGTTTTCAAGAAGTAGATCAATACTAAAAGCACCCAAAATTAATCAAATCCCTGAGCATTTAAGACGAACTAGAAAATTAAATAATTCTACAATTGAAGAAGGAAATTATTACTGGACATTAGCAGTAGGGAATAAAGCAAAACTATTCAAAGCAGAGGTAATGGAGAATGGGATTTTTATATCGACTGGAGAAAATTATAAATCAAACATTTTCTTAACTTCATTAGAAATTAAAAATTGCTTATTACACTTTAAAAAATACAATTGGTTTCCTCTTGGAAATAATATAACGAATCTAACACCTGGCGGATTAGGCGATTATTTTCTAAATACTCTTCACAAAAGTCCTAAATATGCTGGGCATTTTGCAGCCATATGGGTAAATCAAGGATTACTTACCCATAGGTATGGCAACTATAATAGAATAGAACTTAAGGTATTATAATTAACGGCTAATCGAGTAGCGGGGGTTTTTCTCCCCCGATTTCCACACCACCGTGCGTGCGGCTCCGCACAGAGCGGTTCATCAAGTTCATTATCCATTTGAATAATGAAAGGCAATGCAGGGTTCGCTAAATGAAATAAGATATTTTGCAGGCAAAGCAGTGGCAATTTTTAATGCGGCTTAATATCTTCTATTTGCGCTTCAACTGAGTTTTCTTAATTTGCATTGGCTTTTCAATTTTCATTCTTTTCTTTACTTCCTCCAGATAGCGGGCGATGCTGCTTTCGGTTAGGACGAAGCCTTTTTTGCCATATTTGTCTGATAGAAAACTTCGGAGTCCGCCGGCATATTCAAAGGCAATTTCGTCACCGCAACAATCGTATAGACAGGCATGCGAAACCTGATCCAAATCTAAATTTTCGATGTCGGTTTCCGGGGATGTCATTTCGTTGGAAAATACTTTGCCGTTTACGAGGATCTTGTAGCCGGTGGTGTTTGGTATGATGATATATTGTTTCATGGATTACATTGACTCCTGTTGTTGAAAAACCTTGCGAAGGTTAACCTTGCAAAGGTTTTAAACCTTCGCAAGTTGGCACTCCATTATAAGCACGTGGATATGAAAAGTTCATGCGCTCCTGCCGGAAATATTCCGCTTCAATATTTTCAAAAATATTTTATATTTTACAAAAAAAACATTTGATTTTCAGGAAAATATTTTTATATTTTTATAATATCTTCATATTATTATATCACACCAAGCGTATTTTTGCAATTTATCATTTTAAATTTATAAAATTTTTAGTACCAATAAATAGATAGAAATAAGGATTTTAATCTGATTATGGAACCTATCAAATCAGGTACTATAATAAAAGGCTCCTACTGGCCAGAACCGGTTGAAATTAAATTCATTGAAGAATCTGGCGAATATGTTCACCTTGTAGGGGCGACAAAATATAGCAAAAACCATATCGATCAAATAATTCCAATATCTGAATTTTCAAAATTTAAATTAGATGAGTATCAAACGGATTTTACCGCTGATCCGCTTAAAGTGTTTCTGGCACTCGAAACGACTCGATATAGATTTGCTTCTTTATATGATCCTCTGATTGCTATGAATACCTCAAAAGTTGACCCCCTTCCACATCAAATAGAGGCTGTTTATAGC
>WJKD01000302.1 GCA_014729315.1 Promethearchaeota archaeon
CGACAAGGTGGACGAATTCTACGTCAGCCCGGTGAGCCAGAACGTCATCACCTCATTCGGCGTTCGGACAGTTTGGGTGCTGTTTTTTGTTTTTGTGGGGATGGTTGTGCTGGGGGAGGTATTGGTGAGGAGGAAGGTGGGTAAGTAGTTTGTCGGCTGAATTATGGTGCATCATAAAAATACTCATGTAATTAATATTTTGTGATATTGTTTCAAGGGGAAATCAAAACGAAATGGAAAAATCACACCCAATATTTTGGAGTTTTAATAGATTTCGAGATGCTTCTTTAATCAAAACAGAATACATATTTTGGGAAGGTCCGTTTTCCTGGCCCGGATTTCAGAAAATAGCCAAATTTGATACAATTCCTGATATTGCAGGAGTCTATTTACTTACATTTGAATATAAAGATGGATATATTCTCAGATCAGCAGGCGTTACAAATTCTATGATAAGACGTTTTTCTCAACATAAGCGAGAATATATGTCCGGACGCTATACAGTGCTGAACATCAATTCCGCTATGAAGGGAGAAAGAAAGGAAATATGGCATGGGTGGGGATATGCAAAAAAACATCAAGATGAATTTTTGCTTCACAAAGATTACATAATAAAATCAGTAAAAGACCAGCTTGCTGCATATAAAATATTTGTCGCTAAAATCCCAGAGAAACGAAAACAAGAAAGAATCGAGTTTGCAATAATCCAAAATGCTTACATTTCAAAAGAACCCTGGGGAGATTTGGTAGATGGCGGAATGGCTTTAAGAGGAAGAGCGAATAGTGAAATTCCGATTGAAGCAAAAAATATTTGTTTACACAAAATTTATGGGGTACCTGAAATACTCGAAATATGAAACTGCTATTGAAATTTTAAGCTTCTGTGCTAAACAAGTTATGGAAAGGATTTTTATGGATCATGTTTCTGCATTTTTAAATACGGCAAAACAACTCTTGAACAAAAATGGGATCAATTATTCGCCATCAAAATTGTTTAACATTTTTACTATATTACGGGAGGCACACGATGAAGTCAATCTACATTCTGTATTTCTCGCCGAAGTCTTGAATCCAGGAGGAAGCCATGGATGTGGCAGTCGGTTTTTAGAGTTGTTTCTCGAACTTCTTGATAATCCTATCAATGTGAATGAAGTCGTTCAAGTCAGGCGAGAATTCTACAATATGGATATTTTCATCACCACAAAAAACGCCTGCCTGATTATTGAAAACAAAATCTATGCAGGAGATCAACCGAAACAACTAGAGCGCTATTATCACCTATCAAAGGAAATGGGGTATTCTTCTGTTTATATTGTATACTTGACGCTATTTGGTGACACACCGTCCCCCCAGAGTCTGGGAGATGTAGATCCCCAAAACGCATATACAATTTCATACTCAGATGACATCGTTGCATGGTTGACAAATTGTTTCACCCATGTCGAAAAACTTCCGGCAGTCAGGGAAATCCTCATCCAGTATCAAAAAGTACTAACCATTATCACTGGTCAATATTTTGGAGAAAATCTCATGGAAATTATAAATCAACTATCTGATCTGCAAACTTTTGAAGCAGCGATTGCAATTAGCCAGGCACTATTCCAGAAAAAGGTGGAAACCCAATGTAAATTTTGGCAAGAGCTTGAACTACAACTAAAAGCAAAAGGTTATCAGCTTCATGATTCCTTTTACAATTACAGCCGGAAAAAAATTTTAAATTACTATCGTGCGAACAAAAAGACACTTTCTTATGGTATATTGTTACAAATTGATCAACCTGAATTTATATCTTCACTCGGTTTATATATTATGCTTAAAAATACATTTTGTTACGGATTTGCCGGACTTTCGGAAGGATCTCGTGTCAAAGTGAAAGGTAATTCAAGGTTTGATCCATATCGAGATATTTTAGATAAAATGGATGTCGATCGAGATGAGTCTGGCTGGTTTCTGGGATGGCGTATACCGGAAAAACCGCTTGAATTTCTCAATTTCAGCACGCCTCAAACAATGGAATTGATCGATGAAACAAAACGTCGGCAGTATGTTACGGAACTTGTCGAAGAAGTGCAGGTAATAATAAATGATTTCATTGAAAAAGCAACTTCAAAACGAGGTACATCATGAAAAAGTATTTATTTATACTTTCGTTAACGCTGTTGTGTCTCTTTTGTTTAAGTTGTAAAAATGTAATCGATTCCCCCGATAGTATCCCAAACAAGAATAACACGGTGTATTTTTATCTCTCTGATTCATTACAAAACAAACAAACCAAATTTAATCTGAACCAGGATGTATTCTTTCATTTCGGAATTGTTAATAATCAAAATTCCGCTCTGAATTACACGAAAAGTCATGGCGGTCCCCCTATTAG
>WJKD01000303.1 GCA_014729315.1 Promethearchaeota archaeon
AAATTTTAATTATCAAATTTAGGTTATAAAAAAATTCTTTTCATTAAAACATTATTCTTTAATTATTAATCTAAAAGCTAGATTATTAGTCATTTTACAAACAAAAATAAAGACAATATTTTTTAACTAATATCATTTATTATAATTTTTTAATCTCTTAGCTCTATAAATAACCATAAATTAAATCGATTAAGAATTCAGAAATATAAAAGATTCCCAATAGAAAATTAATTAAGATATACAAAGATATTAGAGCACCGTACCAAAAAAATCTATTAAGATTACTGGTATAAACTTTGTTACCTAAAATGTTACTTAACTCATGAAGTCCGAGGGCAGAAAAAACAAGCATGAAGGGGAAAAGCATAAAAATAACTCTATACTGGGGAAATAAAGCGGGTGGAACACTAAAAAATTGCATAACGTTGGGGATAAGCATAATTAAAAAATAATAAAATGCAAATTTTAATATATTCTTGTCATTTTCTTTAATAAAACCAAATATAAAGAAGAGATAGTTCAAGTTAAATGCGATAAGAATAATTACAATATTATGATCGTCTGTAAGGATTTGAAATAAATCTAACAGAGTTCTTGATGTACTCCTTAATTCTCTAATTCCTAGACCGATTACTATCCAAATTAACAGGGGTAAAACGGAAATAGTTATACTGATTATCATCTTACTAAGATTTTTGAGCTCATTTTTAACCCAATTTCCATTCTCATTTCTAAGATCTTCCATAAAAATATAGAGATAAATTGCGATTAAATTGAAAATTGCTGTCTCCCTTATTAGAACTCCTATAGCTGTTATCAAACCTGCCAAAAGATAATTTTTAAGAGATAATCTATTTCCTAAATATTCATTACTTCCTTTCAAGGCCCAATACTCCTTAATCGGAGGGATTAAATAACGAAGTATCAAAGCAGAAATAAAAAAAGCACCTGCATCGGTCATACAACCTGCTCCTACAACTAACATGGTAAAGGAACAAGAAAATAGAAGTGCGGAAGTAAATGCAATTAAAATATTATAACCTAATTTTTTGACGAAAGAATAGAACAAGAATACCGTGCTCATGTAAAAAATAGAATTAATTAAAGAAAAACCGATTTCAAGAGGAATTTTAAAAATAAAATATAGAATAGCTGCTAAAGCAGGAATTAGAGGTCTTTTAAAAAACGCATAATAGGCATAAGAAGCAAATGGTCCATGTTTGGCATAAAATTGGTTAAGAGTCATCTTTCCAAGTAATATTCGCGATAAATCAAGATAAAATATCGGATCTGTCTCTAGTTTTTCATGTCTCCCGAAATGAAGTATAATTTGAATCAATGTGACAATAAATAGAACCCAAATAAGTCTTTTTTCAGATCTTCTTAAATATTCGTACGCCCTCTTGGAGATGTTATTGAGAAATTTAAAAATTAAGGATATTATATGCGTTATATTTATCACATTGATTCAAAAATTATGTTATTTAAATAGTATAATTGAAAAAAAAATAAATGATTTTCTCATCAAAAATAAATATTGATAATTAATATCAAGATTATAATAACGTTCTAAATTATTCTAAGATTCGGGTTTTAAAATGAAGGAGCAAAGATTTCTTTTTAAATTCTATTATATTGGAACTAAGAAATATTATGGATCGCAAAGACAAAAGAACTTATTAACTATCGAAGGATCTTTAATCGAAGTTTTAAAGACCTTAAAATATATAAATTCAATTAGGGATTCGGATGTTGAATTCGCAAGTAGGACAGATCGGGGTGTTTCTGCTCTTGGAGCTGCGTTAACTTTTGTTCCTTTAAGAAAACCTTATTTAATTGAGATAAATTCTATGCTTCCTAAAGAAATTGGTATATGGGCATACGCTAAAGTTCCGAAAAATTTTTTATCCCGGTATAATGCAATTTTTCGTCATTATAAATACCTCGTTCCAATACCAGATAGAGATAATGGTGGAAGAGGATTAGATTTCAAATTGATGCAAAAAGCGCGTAAGATTCTGCTGGGAACACATAATTTTTTGAACTTTTCCAAAAAAGGCAAGAAAGAAGTCAAAACAATAAGAACTATAGATTTTATCGATATTAGAAGAAGAGGCAAATATTTAATTTTTGATTTTAAGAGTAGAGCTTACTTACGACAGCAAATCAGAAGGATGGTCAAAAAAATAATGGAATTGGGATTGGGAGAGATATCTTACGATGACTTCTTAAGTTTATTAGATGCTTCAAAATACATTTCTTACGAACCAGCAGATCCAACTGGTTTAGTATTATGGAACATTGAATATGATAAGTCAATAATTTTCAAAATAGATCCAAAATCTTTTGATAGGATGAACAAATACTTTCTAAATCAGAAAAGAGCTTATCATCATAAGTATGAATTATTTAAAACCCTTCAAGAGAACGATATTAGCTAGTAAAGCTTGCAATTGGATTTCTTCCGTTCCTCCTTGGCTAAGTCTATACTCGTATTCAGCTAACAATTTTGAAAGCTTAATTTTTTGAGTTTCAGAAACATTTAGGTCGTAAATTTCTCTATGAAGATTTTTTATTATGTTCCTCCCCGAAAGACCGTATTCTTTTACTAAATCTTTCAATAATTTGACAGATAGTTGAAGTTCCCCTTCAATGGCAGTGTTCAAGATATTTTTGATTTTATCGGGAGGTACTTCTCCCGCAACCCTAAAAATGATTTCTTGGTCTATTTTTTTTGAAATTGTTCCACAAGATTGCAGATAGTTAATTGCTCTTCGACAATCTCCTCGAGAAACTTCGACCAATGCTGTTAATCCATTTGGCTCAAGGGAAATTTCTTCCCTTTCAGCAACCATCTTAACTCTTTCTTTAATATCATCATTGCTTAAAGGTGCAAATCTGAACACCACGCATCTGGATTGTATTGGTGGAATGATCTTATTTGAATAATTACAGATTAGAATCATTCGACAGTTTTTAGTATATTTTTCCATTGTTCTCCTTAGAGCTTGTTGCGCAGGAGCAGTCATATTATCTGCCTCGTCTAATATCAATATTTTAAATGCAATATCAACTGGTGGTCGAGCTTTAGCAAAATCTTTTATATAGGTTCTAATAACATCAATACCTCTAGCGTCAGAAGCATTTAATTCTAAGTATGTGTTATTTACTTCCATCTTTCTTCCATATAAATCTCTTACCATTGCTAACGCTGAAGTTGTCTTTCCTGTCCCTGCTGGTCCTGCAAAGATTAAATGTGGCATTGACCGATCTTCAATGAACTTTTTTAATCTCTGAATGATTTCTTTTTGATTAACTACATCATCTAAAGAACGAGGACGATATTTCTCGACCCATGGACGATTATCTAAGGACATTTTTTTCAAATTTACTCAATTAATTAATGATAATTTATTGTAATAACTATTAAGAATTAAATTTTCTTAATTGTTATTAACTAAAAAAGCAAAGTGAAATAATTTAGGAGATAAATATGGTTGACTTTAAAATCACTAAAATAAAATCTAGATGGATATTAGATTCAAGAGGGAATCCAACCGTGGAGACCGATGTGTATTCCGGAGATTTAATTGGGAGGGCCGCTGTTCCATCGGGCGCTTCAACTGGCGTCTTAGAAGCCCTTGAATTAAGAGATGATGGTAAAGATTTCATGGGAAAACATGTGACCAAAGCTGTCGCAAATGTTAATAATATAATTGCCAAAAAATTAATAGGATATGATGTTAGAGAACAGGTAAAGATCGACGAGGAAATGATAAGTCTGGATGGTACTGAGAATAAAAGTGAACTCGGAGCTAACGCAATACTATCTGTTTCTTTAGCTAACGCTAAGCTAGCTGCAATATTATCAAGTAAACCTCTTTTTTCATATTTGTACGAACTAAGTTATAATAAGCGTCGAAAGGATTTCCTCCTTCCACTTCCATGTTGTAATATCTTAAATGGAGGGGAACACGCTGGAAATAATCTTTCGATACAAGAATTTATGATTTTGCCTGTAGGAGCCAATACCTTTTCAAAAGCTATAAAATCAGTTTCTGAGATTTATCACAACCTAAAGAACATTTTAGAAAAGAAATATGGAAAAACAGCCGTTAATGTTGGAGACGAAGGTGGTTTTGCACCAAACATGTCAAACACAAGAGAAGCGTTGGATGCTATCATCGAAGCAATTGAAAAAGCATCCTATGAGAGGGGTATTTATTTTCAAATTGGACTTGACGCAGCAGCGAGCGAATTTTATAAAGAGGATTTATATTATATTGATGGAAAAAAACTTACGGGAGATAATTTAACTGAATATTATTTGGAATTATTAAAAGAGTATCCATTAATTAAATCCATAGAGGATCCCTTTGACGAAAAAGATTTTAAACATTTTTCTGAGTTAACTAATAAAGTAGACGATTCAATCCAAATCGTTGACGATGATTTAACAGTGACAAATATCGACATTCTTGAAAGAGCAATAGAAGAAAAAGCAGGAAATGCGTTATTATTGAAAGTTAATCAAATCGGAAGTCTAACCGAGGCGATAAAGGCAGCTAAAATGGCGTTTGAAAATGGATTTAATGTGATGGTATCTCATCGATCAGGTGAAACAGAAGATACTTTCATTGCAGACTTAGCAGTAGGGCTATGTTCGGGACAAATAAAGTCAGGCGCGACTTGTAGGAGCGATAGATGTGCAAAATATAATCAAATTCTCAGAATTGAGGAATTTTTAGGAGGAAACGCAAATTATCCTAAGAAATTTGATTCTTGGAAAAATTATCAATAAAAATTCAGTGGAGGCCGTTTTAAACCTATTTTTCCTTTTTAGTAAATCTAAATACATTTATATCGATTTCTTTTCTTCTTTTTGTGTGAAAAGGAAAGCTTTTCTCTAAATACATTTTATAAGGAAACACATAATCTACTTTCCATCCAAAATCTAAGGCGAAATTAGCGATAAAATTATATACTTTTTTATTTGCTAAATGAATAGAATATATAATTTCAGAAAAAGAAAAAGCTGTTCTTAGGAACACTCGATCTGCTTTCTTTTTTTGGACACCGAACGGTGGATTCATTATAGTAGTTATCTTATAATCTCTAATAGAGGGAACCTTAGAGATTTCTAAATTTTTAACATCTGTACAAATAGGAAAAATTTTATCTCTTAAATTCAAGTTTGCGATGTTTTTGTTAAGAATTTCTAAAGCGCTTATGTCGATATCAACGCTTAATACGCATGCTGATTGCAATAGAGCACTTATTATCGATAATCTTCCCGAACCAGCGCCTAAATCGAAAACGATTTTATTTGAGATGTCGTCAAATTCAAACCCCGCGAAAAATACTATGTCAACTGCACAAGCAGCGTCGATAGCATATTGTTCTAATTCTACTTTTGGGCTTTTAAATGTTTCTGTGGTTTGAATAAGGTAAATTAATTCACTTTTTTTAATTATTATCGCCGAAAAAGTCCCATTTTTTATAAATCTTTATGCTTAAATTTAATTGCATTATTTAATAATATTTACTTAAACACGATTCAAATCGAGAAAAAAATCGATAATCTCTGATTCTTATGGAAAAAAAATCAGTTAAAAACAAGGACATCGTTCTTACTGGTCAGTATCTTGGAGTGGTCGAAGAATTTTTGCCCAACGATATATCCACCTATATAGAAAATGGAGAAATTCATGCAACAAAATCAGGTATGATAAATATTGACAATAAACGGAACATTGATATCCTAACCCACCAAGAAAAAGATAGAAAAACGGTTAAAATTGGAGACATAGTCTTAGGCACTATTGTTTTTATGAGAAAGTATAGTGTAGGTATTAATTTTTATACTATTAATAGTAAACTTCATTTTAACTCCTCCTATTTTGGAAATATACATGTTTCTCAAATTGCAAATAGATTTATTGAGAAAATAACAGATGCATTTCAGTTAACAGATATTGTTAGAGCAAAGGTTATTGAACAAAATGTGAACGAATATAATTTGAGCACTGTTGGAAAAGAGTTTGGTGTTGTTCATTCTGATTGTTCGATTTGTGGTACGACGCTTCAGAAAATTGGTTTTAATAAGTTAAGATGTCCTTTATGTGGAAATCTCGAAAAGAGAAAAATCGCAAGCGATTATGGCGATGTTGAAGAAAGTTTACGATTTTAATAAGCAACCGAAGTTTTTTTATTTTAATTTTTAACTCTTAATTACAATCTATCAAGAATGAAAAAGTTATACTAAAAAGAGAGATTTAATAATAATGCCAAAAGGAGGAAAAAAGATATTACGGTTCTATAATAACACTGGTTCCTTAGAATGTGTAATCCAATTTTTAGAACAAATTCAAAAAAAAGTTAACTATATTGATTTAAACGCAACCGTTGATGGAAAGGATATAAAAATTACCCTATACGGCTCTAGAGATCTTCAGTATTTAGCGATAGAGAGGATAAGAGATTTGGCTGATTCTTTATTAGGTTGAGCGCTATTTTTTCCCATAGAGAAAACAAAACCAAAAAACTAATATTTTATATTTCATTTAGAGATCTAAGTCTTTATACTTCCTAATAGTTTGGAGTTTAAGTGATGGCAAAGAAAAAAAAAACAGATCCTGAAGAGGACGATGACAACTTCGGAGAAGATTTATTTGGAGACGACGAAATTGAAAGTATATATCCTAAAATAGAAAAATCTACAGAAGCAGACAAAGTAGAAAAGGTCGAAGAAGTAGAAGGCGCTGTAGAAGCAGAGTTCGAAGAAGAGTTAGAATTTGAACTTGAGCAAGAAGCTGAGGCACCTGACTATAAATATCTTTCCTTAGAAATAAAATCTGGTATTAAAGAAAACGACTACGAGCTTAAAGTTATTGGACAATCTCATGGATTTTGTAATATTCTCGTAAAACATTTACTTGAAGTAGAGGGTGTAAAAATCGCCGCTTATAAGTATACTAGAATAGAACCTGCCAAAATTTTCATCCAAATTGAACAAAGTAATAAAATTAAAGAAATCCTTCATAAAGCAATTGAATCTTTAAGAGAAGAGGTTATGGAAGTTCAAAAATTATTTGAGAAAATAAGTTAGAATATAATCGCTCTCTTTTTTTACAAAATTTTAAAAGAATAAGAAATTCTACCTTATTTAATGTCTTCCTACGAGTTAATAATTAGTGATTTAATCAATTTAAATTCAAAAAAAAGAATAGGTACTGATAAGGGTCTCGCAAAAATAGGAGATGGTATCGTTAATTTTACTTACTCTATTGCAAAATCTATTTATTTAACTCAAAATAGCTCTAATAAATACATAATCCGTACCGGAACGAAGGTGAATAAATATATTCTGTCAAATGCTCTGAAAGAAGCAGGTATGAAAGATTTTGCTAAAAACAGAGCTGATGCTCACGATCTTGCTGATACAGTAGAAGGGATCGTAGCATATGTTTGGCTACGAAAAAAGATTACTGTTTCTCAAATTATTGATCTTTTATCAAAGAATCTAACGGGCAATCTTCAGAAAAGATCTGAGGAAATTGATTCGGCGGCAATTGCTTTCACTGAGCTATTAAATTCAATAAAGGAATATTTACCGGATAAGTGAAAAATGAAGAAAAATCCTATAACAATTGGTATTGACGATGCCAGGTTCGAATTAAACGCTAAGGAAAAATACACACCATTAATAGGGGTGGTCTGTCAAGGACTTAGAGTTGTCAATGTATTGAGAGAGAAGGTCACTATTGACGGGAATGATGCGACTAATGCTCTAATAAAATTAATTCGAAAAACTGATAAGCTCGTACAGTACGTTCTCACTGATACTATCACATTTGCGGGATTCAATATAGCAGACCTCCAAGAAGTTTATAAAACAACCAAAAAACCGATAATAGCGATAACTGAACGAGAAGTCAATCTTGATACAGTAAAAATTGCTCTTCAAAAAAAGTTTCCAAAGAAATATAAGAACAAATTTCAAAACATTGTGAACGCAGGGAACTTATATCAAACAAGCATAAAAACTGCTGGAGGTCTATCAAATGTATATTTTCATATGATAGGAATTCCAATATCAGAAGTAGAAGAATTATTGAAAATTTTATGCATTGACTCGAAAATGCCCGAACCAATTCGTATTGCTCATATTATAGGGAGAATTTTTTAAAAAAGACTGATGTAATGTAAATTATTCTTCATTCATTTCATATTCAAGAATATCTTTCATTCTTTCTCTCAGTTCCGTCCTAATAGCACTCATACCATATGTTCTTATGCCTAGCTTCTTTTGAATATCTTCGGGTTCTAATACTCCCGGGAGATCTTGCTTGTTTGCTATAGCTATGATTTTTGAACCTATACACCGAGCGTATCTTTCGCAAATATCCTTAGTTTCCTCTATGTTTTTTTCTGTTGAGTCAGTGACTAAGACCGCAAGTCCTGCGCCCTTGAGAAAGTCTTGCCACATGAATTTAAAACGCTCTTGTCCTCCTAGGTCCCAAACAGCACATCTCTGACCATTCAAAAGGGAGTCCTCAATTTCTAATCCGATAGTAGGCTTCCTTTCCGTGTTTACTTTCTTGCCTTGGAGTAAGGAAACTAAGGTTGATTTACCTACGCCACTTTGCCCGAAAAAACAAATTTTTTGGGAATTTTTAGCAATCATAATCAACTAATTCTCAATACTATATATTATGAGTAGAATTGAGATTAGCCAATTCAAATAATAAAATGATATTTGGATATTACATTATAAATATTAGTCTTTATTTCTTTGAATCAAATGAAAATCCCTATTCAAAAAAGAGAAATTAAAATAAAAATTTGATCTTCAAAGGATTTAAATAGAGATCCTTCGAAATTATTAATATTTACTTTTATTTTATAGTGATGATATTTTATGAGTAAATCTAATAACCAAAGTCAGGAAGTTGCTAAATACTCCTCTAAAACGCATTGGTCATTCAGTTTAGGAAGCTTTTTAGATCAATTTTATGTAAGCTCCTTCACTGTACGAGTTATTTTTTATTATGAGAATGAACTGTTTCTTTCAATTATACTCATTGGTATCGCTTACGCGAGTTATGGATTCTGGAATATGATTAACGATCCCTTGTTAGGCTGGTTATCCGATAAGGTTACATTATTCAATAATAAAATGGGACGCCGTTTTCCTTGGTTCTTAATTGGTGCGATAATTATGAATTTCGTATATATCCTAATCTTTTTTGTTCCGGTCACCGAGCAATTAAGCATGTTTATATGGTTGCTAGTCACGATCTGTCTTTTTGAAACATGCTATTCCTTATGGCAAGTGAATTGGCTAGCGTTGTATCCAGATAAATTTAGATCGCATAAAGAACGAACCAAAATTGGTGCAACAAGCACTATCTGTGCGCAATTAGGTTCAATCACCGGAATTATAATACCTCCATTATTTATTTCGTATGGAAATATTAGTTCCTACATAACAGCTGCACTAGTTGTGTCAGTAGTAGGTTTCATTTTTGTATTTCTAATAATTCCCGGTATGCGTGAGGATAAAGAATTAATTTCCCGACAAATGAGGGCTATTGAAGCGCAGAAGGAAGATAAAGAATCGTATTTTCAAGTTTTAAAGACTGCTGTGAAACAAAAGAATTTCATGTCTTATATTTTTTTCTACATGTTCTATTATACTGTTCCATTATTACTTCTTTCTTCATTACCTTTCTGGGTCTTATATGTCGTTGATTCTACTAATCCAAATTTAGAAACACTCTTAGCAGGGATGTTTTTATTAGGAGCTGCGTTGGGTGTGCCCCTATGGCTAAAGATGGGAAGAAAATATGGTAATCGAAAAGCTTATCTCTATGGCTCCATATCTACATTCTTTATTTTTGTTCCCTTGTTTTTTGTTTCAGAATTAATTATTACATTAGTGGTGTTGTTCTTTTTAGGCTTCTCCTATGGATCAATGTGGACTCTGCTTTATCCAGGATTTTCAGATGTGATGGACGAGATTGTTATCAAAACGGGCAAAAGAAAAGAAGGCGCGTATACCGGTATTAGAACCTTTGTAGGTAGACTAGCATTCGTTTTTCAAGCAGTCGTCTTTGCCATAATTCACCAAGTTACGCATTACGAACCTGGAGCGTCTACACAAGATCCTTTAGCTCTATTCGGAATTAGATTTATTATGGCGGGAGTTCCTATGATTTGTTTTGCCGCATGCACGCTTCTGATAGCGTTTGTCAACGATTTGACTTTAGAAAAAGTGAATGAAAATAAGATGATCTTATCGAATATGAAATTGTAGAATCTCTTTTTTTTTTAATTTTCATTAATTTTTTTTTGTTTATCATAACTAAATCTTATTGTTCCTTACTTAACTTCCTAATATAGATTCAATCATAAAGAAAATCAGTTCCCAAAAATACTCTAAATAGGACTTACAACTCAAAATTTAAATAAGGAAGTCAAAAAAAATTTTTTTAGAATAAAAGAAAGCAAAAAAAAATTGTTTAAATTTAAGCTCCGGTCTCAATTTCCTTAACTATACCGACCGCTACTGTCCTGCCCATATCTCGAACTGCAAATCTACCCATTTCTGGAATCTCAGTGTATTTTTCAAGACAGAGTTTCTTAATGGGCGCAAGTTCAACAATGGCAGCTTCGTTTCTTTTCAAGAATTTTGGATTGTCTTCAATAACGGCACCAGTCTTCTGATCTAACTTTTTCATTAAACTGGTGAATCTCGCTGCAACTTGGGCGGTATGTGCGTGAACAACCGGGGTATAACCTTGAGCAATCGCCGTAGGATGCCAGATAACGATAATTTGTCCGGTCCATTTTCCTTTTGGCGTTATAATTGTTGGAGGATTATCAGGGTGCCCCAAGCAATCTCCTCGACTTACATCCTTTAAGGTAATTCCTCTTATGCTAAAACCTACATTATCTCCGGGTTCGGCTCTTGGAATTTCCTCGTGGTGCATTTCAATCGAGCGGATCTCTCCTTGAAATTCTGTGGGCATTATAACAATTTTATCTCCTTTCTTTAAGACGCCAGTTTCTACTCTACCTACAGGAACTACTCCAGTCCCCTTAATTTTGTAAGCATCTTGAATAGGAAGTCTTAATGGTTTGTCTAACGGCTTCTCGGGAACTTCGAACTTGTCAATTGCCTCAACTAAAGTGGGACCATCGTACCAAGACAATTTATCGATAGGTTCCGTTAAATTCTCGCCTTTGAGACCGCTTACCGGAACAAATGGAATCTTTTTGACCGGAAATCCAATATTTCGTAATAAACCAGACACCGCTTCTTTACATTCTTTATATCTATCTTCGTCGTAATCCCATACATCAGCTTTGTTGATTGCAACAACTAATTGCTTTACTCCAAGAGTTTGGGCTAAGTATGCGTGTTCTCTCGTTTGTCCATTTGCGGCAATCCCTACTTCCATTTCTCCTTTCTTTCCTGACACTACAAGGATAGCAGCATCTGCTTGTGAAGCGCCGGTAATCATGTTTTTAACGAAGTCTGCGTGTCCAGGAGCATCGATAATCGTGAAATACTTTGACTTCGTCTCGAATTTTCGGAACGCAAGGTCAATGGTAATTCCACGCTGTCGTTCTTCTTTTAGTCTATCAAACACATATGCATAAGACCACGATTCTCTATCGTATTCTTTAGCGATTTTCTCAAGTTCTCGAGCCTCTCTATCTGTAATGGCTCCAGTCTTGATAAGCAGAGCGCCCATCATGGTGCTCTTACCGTGGTCAATGTGTCCAATAATCACGAGATTAAGATGTTGTTTATCAGCCATTTTTCATCAAACTTTTCATGTTAATTATAATTTTTCAATAAATACAATTGATTAATAAAGTTATTCAAACATTATCATTAAATTTTACTGATAACGAACTTGAATATACTCTGATTTTTCATTAGATGATATTGAAGTTAAATGTTCTTCAATTTATATTTTTTTTCATTTTTTCATACCTTAGAATCAATAAATTTTAATTTTATGAATATGGGATAACCTAAACTAAAAAGTGTTATTATTCTTCGTTATTAGAGTCCTTGATTTGAAGGGA
>WJKD01000304.1 GCA_014729315.1 Promethearchaeota archaeon
GTAAAGAGGGACACTTTTTTTACTTTGAATTAAAGAGAAAAGAATTAATTTCAGAAAGATATCAAGAAAAAGTCCTTTTAATATTCAAAGATATTTCAAATCAAAAGAAAGTAGAGAGAAGTTATCACGAATTGCAAAATCAATTCGAAGAAACAATTAACTCAATTCCAGAAATTAGATTTTGGAAATTACTAAGCGATAAACGGCAAGTACACTTAGTTAATCAATCGTATAGGATGCTTCAAAATGTGATTGAGACGATTCCTCACTTAATTGCTTGGAAGGACATTAATCTCACATATCTCGGTTGTAATAAGAATTACGCCCATTTTTTAGGATTTGAAAATGTCGTAGATATCATTGGGAAAACAGACGAAAAGTTAATTAAAAACAAGAATCGGCGAATTTCTCTTAATCAAAAAGAAGTTAATGTAATGGTGACAGGCTCCACTGAATACCACTTGATTGAAAATTGGAGCTTTAAAGATGGAAGAACTAAGTGGTTGGATGCTAATCGGATCCCCATAAAAGATTCTAATAACATTGTTAGGGGAGTATTAATTAGCTACGAAGACATAACCGATAAAAAACACACCCAAGAGCAACTTGAAAGATCTGAAGAACGTTATCGCAGTTTAATTGACACATCTTCTATGGGAATCGTGGAATACGATGTAAAAAAGAAGAAGGTCGTGTTTCTTAATCCAAAAATATTGAGTTTACTAGATCTCGAAGCAAGAAAATTAAAAGTAAGAAAAGGCTTTTATAAACTCATCCATCCAAAGGACTTGCACAAGTTTTATAATTTACCAGATAAAGAAAAAATCGAATTTAGAATATTGAATAATTCTGGTAATTACATATGGTTAAGAGGTTCAATCATTAAGATTTACGATGAGGTAAATAAACTCATAAAAATAAGATTTTGGTTAAAGAATATTACAGAAAGAAAAATATATGAAAAATTAAGTGAAGAATTAAGTTCAAATTTCTTGAATTTTACAGCTGATTTTCAGAAAAATATACAACTATTATTAAAATCTTGCTGTAAATTATTGAACGGAGATTTAGCACTCTATATTCGTAAAGAAATAGTGGATGGAAAAGAATTCTACAAGATTGTAACAAGTGAAAATGAATATCTCGTGTACGATTTAGACTTTTTTCAAGAAAATATTTTTGCCCAAATTTTTTTTCAAGAATCTACAGAGTTTCCTAAATTACATAAAAGGAGAGAAAACCCAAGCTTAAGTAAAAGAGATCCATTTATCGAGAGAATAGATGCAAAAGCTATTTATGGGAAACAAATAAGGTCTCAAAATAAATTGAATAGTATTTTATGTATATTCTTTAAGCAAATACCCAATATTTTGAAGGAATTCCAAATTGTTGTGATTCTTACATCAGACGCAATTGAAATAGAAAGGAGAAGATGGGAAGTCCAAAAGAGTTTAGAGGATCAAAACAAATCGTTAAACGAAATAAATAAGCTTAAAACCGAATTATTATCAAGAATATCACATGAATTAAAAACCCCCTTAATTTCAATTAAAGGTTTTACCGATCTTCTTTTAAATTTCCATCAAGATAATCTGGATTATTATATAGTTTCAATTTTAAAAGAAATTCAAAAAGGAAGTAATCGGCTTGAAGTATTAATCAGGTCTATGATTGAAAGTTCAAAATTAGATAAAGACCGAGTTAGATTAAATAGAAAGAAAGAGAATCTTTCCTTTCTAATAGAGTATTGTGTTGATGCGTTAAGGACTAGAGCAAATTTAAGGCAGCAAAAAATTAGCCTCGAAATTCCAGAAAACATTTACACTTTGTTCGACAAGGAAAGAATCTACGAAGTCTTGTATAATTTGATTGGTATTCCATTAATTACACATCCCATTACGGAACAATAAAAATAGCGATGAATATAATTAATAACGAGATCATTGTTTCCATCCAAGACACAGGAATAGGAATAACTAAAAAAGAGTTTCCGATTTTGTTCAAGCAATTCGGAAAAATAGAACGATATGGTAAGGGTTGGGATATAGAAATCGAAGGAGCGGGTCTTGGATTATACATATCTAAAAAAATTATAGAACTTCATGGAGGAAAAATTTGGGCTGAATCTGAAGGGAGGAAAAAGGGTTCAAAATTCTGTTTTAGTTTACCTTATCTTTCGGACTAGATATAATTAGAAGAGGAATTACTTTTTTAAGTAAAACATATACCAGAACATAAGCGTTCGTTAATAATTTAAAAAGATTACCATTAAGAAAATATTAATGTTCGAAAGATATTGGTTTGGGAGAATACCTTCAAAAAGCAGTAGTTAAATGAACAAACTCAACCTTACAAAAGATTTATTTATTTTAACTTTTTTAACAAGTATAGAATAGGGAATATTATAACATCAAAATTATACTTTTTATTTAAAATTTCTTTTCTGAAATATTCATGAATACTTTTGAGGATAAGAATCGCTTAAGAATAAACTCAAATGGGAACTTTTCTTCATTTTTAGATAACATTAATGAAATCGTAATTAGTATTGATCGTAACAATTATCGTGTGAAGGTTCTAAATGATAAGGTCTTAAAAGATCATTTGGGCTATAACAAACGCAAATTTGAAAAAAAGAGTATTTTTACCCTAATTCATTCAAAAGATAAAAAGAAACTTAAAAAATATTTTAAAAAAATTAGAAAAAATAAATCTAGAAAAACTCAAGAAATAAGAATAAGGGACAAACAATTCAATTATAAATGGTTTAAGGTTAAGAACATCAATCTAAACTCCAATAGAGAAGAGAATAAATTATTATTGATACTTGACGATATAACGAAAGTTAAGAAACTTGAGCATAATTTAAAAAAAAATGAAGTAGAGTTAAAGAAATTAATAAAATTAGTTCCTGAAATAAAATTCTGGAAAGTTTTTTTACCAAAAAAAAAAGAAGAAGCTATTTATATGTCCTACGAAATGCTTCAAAGAGTGATGAATAACATTCCAGAATATCTTTTTTGGAAAAATAATGACTTATATTATCTTGGATGTAACGATCTTTACGCAAAATTCATTGGGGTTGACAAACCAGAAGATATTTTGGATAAAAAAGATGAAGATTTGAATTTAGATTCTACTATATTTAAAGATTTTAACAATGAAGAACGAGAAGTCCTTAAAACCGAGGAGAAACAAACTAATTTAATCAAATCTATTTATTTGAATAACGAGGAGATACTGTTCAACATTAATAGAATTCCGCTATTTAATTCTAAACAAGAAATAGTGGGTTTACTAGTCACCTATCAAGATATTACAGAATTAAAAAAAACGCAAGAAAGATATCGTAGAGATAAAGATTTATTAGAAAGTATCATGGAAACTAGCCCTATTGGGATCCTCGAAGTTGATTATCAAAAGAGAAAATTAACATATATTAATCCGAAATTAATGAAAATCTTAGGATATTCCCAAGGAAATGTAGCAATGGAGTATCTTTTCACGCGAATTTTTCATAAGGAAAATTACAAGACCTTTTTTGTTAATAGTGAGAACAATCAAATAGAATTTAAGGTATTTGATAAACAAGGGAAAATTAAATGGCTTTCAGGTAAAAAGATTAATCAATATAACAAAAGTGGCGACTTATTGAATTTTAGATTGTGGGTAGAGGATGTTACTGAGAAGAAAATGTATGAAAGATTGATCTACGAGTTAAATATTATATTTTTAAACTTTACTACTGATGTAAAAAAGAATATCCAATTACTCCTCGAAACTTGCTGTAAACTGATTAATGCTGAAATTGTAGTTTATGTTCATAATACATTGGAAGAAGAAGGTCATATTTTTCAGTTGATTACTAGTACAGGCAAAATCTTACAATATAGTGAAGAAATATTCAAAAATAAATTTCATTCGAACGAAGTACTTGAAGAAGAACACGATATTATACAAAACTTTTTAGATTTGGATATTTCCAAATACGCTAAAACAGATCCCTTCATCAAAAACTTTAACGCAAAAGGTTGCTATGGAAAAATTATTAATTTGGATGATAAAGTGAATAATGCTATATGCGCGTATTATACTGAAAATCTTATTTTATCTCACCACGAACAACTTGTTCTTTTTTTAGTCAGCGCTGCGATTGAAATCGAACAGAAAAGATGGCAAGTACAGCTTCATTTAGAAGAGCAGAATAAGCTGAAAACGGAATTGTTTACCAGAACATCTCATGAATTAAAGACGCCTCTTATATCAATAAAGGGATTTGCCGACTTACTTCTTAAGGTGCATTCCCCAAGTCTAAATAATGAGATTATTACAATATTGGAAGATATAAAGAAAGGAAGTAATAGGATGGAAGCAATTATCAATTCTTTACTAAAAAGTACAAAATTAGAGCAAGGAAAAATTGAATTAAATAAATCTACGGAGGATTTATCCTTTCTTATCAGATTCTGCGTCAAAGAAATGCGAGGGATGACAAATTTACGGCATCAGAAAGTCAATATCAATATTGATGATAAGTTAATAGCTGTTTTTGATAAAGAACGGATTTATGAGGTAGTTAACAACATTCTGTTAAATGCTATTAAGTATACACCTCCAAGTGGAGAGATATCTATATCATCTAACAAGAAAAATAACGAGATTATTATCTCAATCGAGGATAATGGAATAGGGCTTACTGAGGGTGAAAAGAGAATGATTTTCAAACAATTTGGGAAAATTGAAAGATACGGAAGAGGATGGGATGTGGAAATAGAAGGTTCTGGACTAGGCTTGTACATTTCAAAGAGAATTATAGAACTTCACGGAGGAAAGATTTCGGTAGAGTCAGAAGGTAGAAATAAAGGATCTAAATTTAGTTTCAGTCTTCCTACTAAAAGGGACAATTGATTTTAATGAGTTTTAAGTAAGAGAAATTTGAAATATAGCACGAAATGAGTTTAAATATCTCGTGCAACTCCATAATAAATTAAAAGCATAGCTGGAAGCAATAGAAAACTAGCGAAACTCCATATCACTCTATAGATATCATGTTGCCAAGTATTATAAAGAACCGCACCATATAAACTAATTACCGAAACAACAGAACCAATAAAAAAGTAATTATATTTCTTCTTTAACTGAGTGTCTGAAATCCTACGAGAGATTTTATAATAAATCAATATATTGGGCAGCAATATCAGAAAAGTGAAATAAATATACACACTTATTAAAAATATAAAGCTATATTTTGGTCTATAGTTATTGGTCTCTTCGATCACAATATTTTTGGGGATCATCATTAATCCCAAAAATAAAATTGAATAGATTAAAATAATTAAAACTTGAAAAGAGATTTTAAATGTATTTTCAGTTTTTAGAAGAGAATAATTAAAAATTAGGATAAAAATTGGGCCAAAAAAAACCAATAATACTGAAAGATAATATATAATAAAAGCATATTTATAAACTCGCAAGAAATAATAAACAATATTAAGAAGTAGACCCATTGCTGGTGAAATTGATGAAAGGCTTAAATTTATGGTTGTCCTGGAAATTCTCCTCCTTAGAATCTTAAAAGTTAATATTAATAGGAAGACTGCAATGGATAATTGGACTCCAAAAATAAGCAATAGTCTTGTCCAATCAAACTCCCTTAACAACATTAATATCTTCCTCTGACTTACCCTATTTCCCCTAATAATAAGATATAAATAGAAATCTACAAAAATTATTAAAAATTATTCAGTATTTAACCTAATTTTGATGATGGATAAGTTGCGTATATGGAAATTAATATCCATAGCAATTAATATCCCAAAACTAATGATTAGTTGAGTTAAATATAAAATTTATACTTTCTTTATTAATTCATTTTTTTTCTTTAGAAGGATGCGAGAGAGATGCTTAGCTAAATCCCTATAATAATTCATTGGTCTAAATCTATATAATGAGTCTGAGAGAGAATTGTCAATAACCTTTTAGCATATTCTTATAAATCTGTTTAAGCTCTTCGAGATATTCCCTCTGTTTATTTATCGATAAGAAAGATAATTCTTTTTTTATCTCGTTTTTTTGGTCGTCAGAAAGATTCAATCTAATTAATCTTTCTCTCATTTCATCTGATAATACGGTGAAAATTCTCGAAAAATATCTTTTCACTACTTTGAATTCTTCAAAATTAATATCTTTTGAGTCTTTATGCGTTCTAATCACCAATTTAATTTCATTTATTTACAAAATTTTTATAAACAGATCTGCTGGCTGGTTATAGTTTAATTTTCAAATTTATATTCCTAAGAAGTACATGTTTAATTAGCTAAAAAAAAATAGGGAGACCAATTTTAGATAAAATCAAATTAATAACGAGATATATATCAATTATTGAATTTTTTTATGACTGGGAGGTTTTATATAATTTCCCTGAAAAATATTTATATTATATTAGATTTAATTCGAAAATGAAAATGAGCAAAGGAATTCGTTTATTTTCAGAATAAAAAGATTACGCTATGGAACTTAAATATAAGATTTTATGCTTGTTGGGAGTCTCTGTAATTCTAATCTATTGCCTAATGACTTTTATTTCGGTATCGTTGTTTCCATCATCGTTTAGTCCTGTCGATAATTGGTTAAGCGATTTAGGAAATTCATCCTATAATCCCAATGGGGCTATTTTTTATAATTTAGGATGCATTTTGACGGGGATTGCTCTATTTCCATTTTTTGGGAGTATGGTTGTGTGGTATCGAGAAAATTTATGGCATAAAATTCTTGCGTTGATTTTTAACGTGAAATTTAATAAATTAATTTCAATCTACGGTTATATAGTAGCTTTTATCAACCTTCTATTTGTATTTATTTCAAGTATACCTCTTTTGGAATGGTTTACCGTATTTTCTGCTCTTGCTTTCGTAGGATTAATCGTATTTAATACTTATTCGAATTTTCTATAATCTGATGCCCTTTCTTGAGATGGTTGCAAAAACTTTCATATTCTTTCGAAAACCAAGTTCATTATTGGAATTCTTAATTCTACTCTTATCTACGAAAGCCGAAAATTTATAATTATTCCTTATTATTTAAGTTTTAAGAGTATGGCAATAAGAAAGGATATATTTAAAGGAAAAACAGTACAATTTAATTTTTAATGAAAGCTGAGAACGCATTTGATGAGGCAAAAAGATACGAAAAGGAAAAAAATTACGGAAAAGCAGTAGAGTTTTATAAAAAGGCTATAGAGAGAGATTCTAAGCATTTCAGAGCATGGTTCGGACTTGGTTATTGTTATAAAGCACTAAAAATGTATCAAGAATCGCTTGGAGCATATAAAAAAGCAATAGAACTTAATTCTGGGGATAAGGCAACGTGGAATAATCTAGGCTCGGTCTACATCTCTATTGGAAATAACGAAAAAGGAATAGAAGCTTGTAAAAAATCGATAAAAATTGACAGAGCCTATAAATTTCCATGGTATAATCTTGGAGAGGCTTATAAAAATATAGATAATTATGAGAAAGCAATTGATTCGTATTCTCGAGCTATTGAGATTGACGATAAGTATATTTGGGCATATTGGGGATTAGGTTATTCCTATCGACAGATAGAAAATTTAGAAAAGTCTGTTGAGATATATAAGAAAGGCTTAGAATTGGATTCTGAGGATGAATTAGGTTGGAATAATTTGGCAGTTACATACCTCGCTATGGAAGATTATATCAGTGCAAAAATATGCTGTAGGAAAACAATTGAAATTAATTACCAATATAAATATGCTTGGTATAACCTTGGCGAGATTTTTAAGAAACAAGGTTTTTACGACGAGGCTATCATAGCATGTTTACAAGCTTTCAAAATTGATCAAAAATATGAATTAGCGATATTTTCTTTAGGTTATTGTTATAAAAATATAGGAGAATATGAAAAAGCAATAAAATATTATGAATTAAACATCGAATTAAGTAGCGGCGATTCTGCTACATGGAATAATTTGGGGACTTGTTATTTTGGAATGGGTGATGTAGATAAAGCTATTGATTGCTATAAAAAAGCAATCAAATTCGATCCTGATTCGAGCCTCGCTTGGAATAATTATGGTGATGCCCTGTCTGAGAAAAAAAAATATCATAAAGCAATAAAGAAATTTAAAAAAGCTCTAAAAATTGATCCTGAATACTCCTTAGCTTGGTTTAATTTGGGATACAATTACAAACTTCTCGAAGAATATGACCGGGCTATTGAAGCTTATAAAAAAGCTTTAGAACTAAATCCAGACGAAAAATCAACACTGAATAATTTAGCGTCGACTTATATTCAAATTGATAAATTCGATAAAGCAATAGAACTGGCAACTAAGGCATTGAAACTCGACCCTAGGTTCAAATTTCCTTATGCAAATATCGGTCGTGCTTATTACGAGAAAAAACAGTATAAAGAATCGATTAGATTCTTTTTAAGATCGTTAGAAATTGATCCGAACTATGATTATGCGTGGGATTGTTTAGCTGATGCTTATAACGCTATCGAAGAATACGATAAAGCTAAGTTGGCAAGAACTAGAAAACTTAATATTGAATATCTTCTACGAGAAACAAAAAAGTTTTCAAAATTCTCAATAATGGTTAATAAAGAGAAAAAATCGTTAGTTTCAATTTCGAAAGAGGTTAGAGAAAAAGAAAAACCGCATTTAGATTCTAAGTCTATTAAAAAGATTAAGAAATTAATGAAAGAATCGAATAAAATAAATGTAAAAGAAATGCAAGAAGTTTTAAATTTTGACGAGGAGTCGTTTAACGATTTAGTAATTGATTTGGTAATTAAATTTAATTTTAAAGTTGAAGGAAATCACCTTATTATAAACGA